>JAUMYD010000057.1 GCA_030528765.1 Bacillota bacterium | reverse complement strand
CTGTCCTATTCACTATTCTTTTTTCTATTTGTCACACATCATTGTATCACCTACATCTCGAAATGATAAAAGCCAGGCTTTGCCTTTGACATTTATCTGTTAAAATGATAAAATTACTACCGTATATTCAAGCAACATATCAGCCGGAAGCAAGTTCGGCAGAATCATAGGAGGTCAGCATGAAAAAGCTCTTAACCGGCGATGAAGCCATCGCCCGGGGCGCGTGGGAGGCAGGCGTGCATTACGCTGCTGCTTATCCCGGTACCCCCAGCACAGAGATTTTGGAAAACCTCAGTACTTACCCGGAAATCACGGCAGAATGGTCCAGCAACGAAAAGGTCGCGCTGGAATCCGTCATCGGCGCCTCCATCGCAGGAGGCCGTGCCATTGCCTCCATGAAGCACGTTGGCGTAAACGTGGCGGCAGACCCCCTCTTCACCTTCGCCTATACCGGCGTGGGTGCAGGGACAGTCATCGTTACGGCAGATGAGCCAGGTCAGTTCTCCTCCCAGAACGAGCAGGACAACCGCTATTATGCCCTCTCTGCCAAATTGCCCATGCTGGAGCCCTCGGACAGCAGCGAATGCCTGAATATGACCAAAGACGCCTTCTCCCTTTCCGAACGTTTCGATGTGCCGGTGCTGCTGCGCATGACCACCCGCATCTGCCACAGCAAATCCATCGTGGAGGTCAGCGAACGGCAGGATGTGCCGATCAAGGGCTTTGAGCGGCAGCCGGAAAAATTTGTCATGGTTCCTGCCATGAGCCGCCTGCGCCGTGTGGTGATCGAAGATCGCATGGCAGCGCTGAAGGATTTCAGCAATGATTGCAGCTATAACTTTATCGTGGATAACAAGAGCGACACCGGCGTGATCTGCTCCGGCGGCTGCTATTGCTATGCCCAGGAAGTCTTTGGGGACAGTGTCTCCTACCTGAAGCTGGGCTTTACCAATCCTCTGCCGGATCAGCTCATCACAAAGTTCTGCCAGGGCAAGGAAAAAATTTACGTCATCGAAGAAAACGATCCCTACATAGAACACGAAGTACAGCGTCTGGGCTTCACCCCCCTGGGGAAAAGCGTATTCCCGGCCTATGGTGAGCTGACCCCGGATGTGCTGCGGAAATCCGTCTACGGGGAAAGCCTGCCCCAAATCGATTATGAGAAAAAAGATGTGGTCAATCGCCCGCCCACACTCTGCGCCGGCTGCCCGCACCGCGGCTTCTTCATGGAGCTGGGCAAACGGACAGAGCTGATGCGCTGCGGCGATATCGGCTGCTACACCCTGAGCTTTTCCCCGCCCTACAATGCCATTGATTTGACGGTCTGCATGGGCTGCGGTTTCAGCATCGCCCACGGTGCCGCAAAGGTCTTTGCCCAGACGGAGAAGCCCCGGAAGGTGGCGGCTGTGATGGGTGACAGCACCTTCTTCCACACCGGCATCAATTCCCTGCTGAACACGGCCTATAACCAGAGTCCCACCATCAACGTGATCCTGGACAACCGCATCACCGGCATGACCGGCCACCAGGAAAATCCGGGCAGCGGCTACACCGCAAAGGGTGAGCCCACGGATGCCATCGATATTCCCGCCCTGGTAAAGGCCATGGGCTTCAAGCATGTAGTGGTCATTGACCCCAATGACCTGCAGCAGGTCTCTGAGACGCTGGACAAATTCATCGCCCTGGATGCGCCCTCTGTCATCATCACCCGCTGGCCCTGCGCGCTGAAGAAATTCTCCCCCGAGGACAAAGCAGAATTCCCCGCAGCCTACAGCGAAAAATACACTGTGGACGAAGAAAAATGCATCGGCTGCAAGCTCTGCCTGAAGGCCGGCTGCCCCGCCCTTTCTGTGGATAAGAACAAAAAGAAGGCTGTTATCGACCGCATCCAGTGCCTGGGCTGCAATGTCTGCGCACAGCTCTGCCCGAAGAAAGCCATCGGTAAGGAGGTAAAATAGCATGACGACCAAAAGCGTTTTATTGGTAGGCGTAGGCGGTCAGGGAACCATCCTGGCCAGTAAGCTGTTGACCCTTGGCCTGATGGAAGCCGGGTATGATGTGAAAATGAGTGAGATCCACGGCATGAGCCAGCGCGGCGGCTCTGTTTCCTCTCAGGTGCGCTACGGGGAAAAGGTCTTTTCCCCCGTGATCGAGCTGGGCGGCGCGGATATTCTGGTCAGCTTTGAGCTGATGGAAGCCCTCCGCTGGCTGGAATACCTGAAGCCCCAGGGCAAGGTCGTGGTGAACAATTACCGCATCAACCCCATGCCCGTGATCTCCGGGAAGGCAGATTACGCGGAGGATATTCTGGAGCAGCTGCAAAAAGCCACGGATGTGACGGCCATGAATGCGGCGGAGATCGCCGAAAAACTGGGCAACCCCCGGGTCATGAATATCGTCCTGCTGGGCGCCATCGTGAAAGCCATGGGCCTGGAGGAGATCGATTGGGAAAGCATCATCCGCGCCAATGTGAAGCCTGCCTTTGTGGAGATGAACATTCAGGCGCTTAAAGCAGGTGCGGAAGCGCTGTAAGCCCCAAAGATACACGCAAGAACAAAAGAGCATCTCCCTGTATCGATCACGCAAGCCGTGGGAAATGCACAAAAGGGAGAGAGCCATAAGACAGATAACAGGCACAGTAGTTTGATCTGCTGTGCCTGTTGTTGTTATATCTGCTTTTGTATGATAGTATGTACGCAAACAGAGCGACAAATTTAAGTTAGCAGGAGAGAAATAATGCTTATTGAAACGGAACGTTTATTATTAAGAGAACTGAAAGAAAACGATTTCGATGGACTTTATAAAGTATTGGCTGATCCAGACATAATGCGGCATTATCCATATACATTTGATAAAACCCGGGTAAAAAACTGGATACAACGAAACATAGAAAGGTACCGGATCTTTGGCTTTGGCTTGTGGGCGGTATGTTTGAAAGAAACAGGCGAGATTATAGGCGATTGCGGCTTGACGATGCAGCTTATCAATGGTCAGATAAGGCCTGAAATCGGATACCATATAAGAAGCGATAAACAAAGAAAGGGCTACGCAAAAGAAGCAGCGATTGCGGTCAGAGATTGGACTTTTATCAATACTCCTTTTAACATTATTTATTCCTATATGAAGCATACGAATGAGCCCTCATTCAAAACCGCGATTTCTTATGGGTGCAGGCAAGTGGATGAGTTTTTGGATGAGACAAATGAAATTACGAAAGTCTTTGCAATTTCAAGAGAAGCATGGGCTAATCGCTAAATTCCAGTTTATTAAGCAGCAAAAATTCTCCCGTGCAAAGGGTATCCCCTTTTCGTTTTGCAGCGCAGAATCCCCCTCCCCCAGCATAGAGCAGCCACATCGGGCATACAATACGCTGAGGTGATTCGAAATGAAGAAATCAAAGTGGAAAACCTATGCCTTCTGGATCCTTTTATCCGAAGCAACAGGCGCGCTCTCTGCCTGGCTGAGCAGAGGCGGCACGGAGCTTTACAGCGAGACCATCCTGCAGCCGCCGCTCTCCCCACCGGCCATCCTCTTCCCCATCGTCTGGAGCATCCTCTATGCGCTGATGGGGATCGGGGCTGCCCGCATCTTTCTGGCAGAGCCTTCTCCGGCCAGAAGCCGCAGCCTGGGGCTTTTTCTGGCGCAGCTGGCTGTAAACTTTTTCTGGAGCATCATTTTCTTCGATCTGCAGGCCTTTGGCTTTGCCTTCCTGTGGATCCTCCTACTCTGGAGCCTGATCCTGCTGATGATCCTCTCCTTCCGCCGGGTGGATCAGCTGGCGGCCCGGCTGCAGCTGCCCTATCTTTTGTGGGTAAGCTTCGCCGCTTATCTGAATTTCGGGGTCTGGCTGCTGAACCGCTGATCGCCCTAAAAAGCTTGCAGCAATAGCGCAAAAAGAGCCAATATACATGGTATATCGGCTCTTTTTTACTGTTTCCTTATCCCATTATGGATTCATCATCAAATTCCAGCCAATGGCCGCATTTCGGGCAGCGGCAATCCGCCTTCCCAGACCAGCGGATGACAGCCCTTTCCGGGATCCCCCGGGTATTCCCGCAATAAGGGCAGCGCAGCATGCGATAGCGGATAAAAGCAAAGCCCCCCACTGGGATAGCACCCACCAGCATAGACCAGCCCAAAGGCATATCCGCACTATACATAAACCAAAGGACAAAGGCAACGATGCAAAGAATAGATGCCCGTGCCCAGACTCGTTTCAGCTTCTTCATAGGGACCTCCTGAAAAATCAATCTAGCCTATTTAGTATAACAAAATCCCCTTTCTCTGACAAGAGCAAAGATGGGCAAAGGCACAGCAGAAAAAAGAAGCAGAGATCCAGTGAATCTCTGCTTCTTTTCAGGCAAATAAAATTTTCTGCAGGAACTGCAAGCTTACAGCCGGGGAAAACCGGCTAAAATTAGCGGCGCAGACCCAGACGGGTGATGATGCTGCGATAACGATCGATGTCGTTTTTCTTCAGGTAGTTCAGCAGAGAACGACGACGGCCGATCATCTTCAGCAGGCCCTGACGGCTATGGAAGTCTTTCTTGTGGACTTTCAGGTGTTCGGTCAGGTGAGCGATCTCATGGCTCAGGATAGCGATCTGAACTTCGGGGGAACCGGTATCGCTTTCATGGGTGCGATACTGCTCGATGATGGCCTGTTTGGTCTCAGTAGACATAGACATAGGTAAATCCTCCTAAAATTTTGATAATCGCCCGCAACCAAGAAGGCGTTGGAGTTTCGCGTTTCTGAGAAGCGGGTTTAAACGGACAAAGCCCGAACAGAATTATTATACACAAAAACAATCTTCTTCGCAAGCATTTTTTTAAATCAGCGCCATTCTTCTCCTTCTGGCAAAGCGACCAGCTGCAGCTTGGCCCGTTTTTCGGCCTCTTTCTGGCTCAGCTCGATTTTCTTTCCCAGATAAGCGCCAAAATGTACCAGAACCCGGCGCCCCTGCAGCTCCGGCAGGCCTTCCTGCTGCGGGATGCACAGACGCCCCGCCTCCAGCAAAGCCAGCCCCGGGAATACCTGCTTTTTCAGCCGCAGGCGTACAGCATACCAGCCCTCCGGCGGCAAGGCCTGGGCAGGATCCAAAGGGAAGCCTCCACCCTTCACGATACCATCCAGGGTAAACCAATAAGACAGCATCTCCCGAACAGCATCCAGCTCACCTTCCTGCAGGTGGCGGCGAATATTGGAAGAAGATACCGTGCCGTAGTCCCCCTCTACCTTTTCGATGATACTGACACCAAGTCCCCGCCCCTCGCAAAGGCTGCGCAGGGTTTCCGCCGTGCCCTTTCCCCCTGCGCCAAAGGTGAAATTAAAGCCAACCACAAGCTCCCGGGCATGCAGTTGCCCCAGGATAATCTGATCCACAAATTCCTCCGGGCTGCGATGCATCAGCTCCTCCGTGAAGGGCAGTGTCACGACCGCATCCATACCCAGCTCTTCTTTTGCCAGCTGCTTTTTTAAGCGCTCCGAAAGAAGAAAGGAGGGGGCCTTGCCCGTGATCAGCGTCAAGGGGTGTGGCGAGAAAGTGACCAAAGCGCTTTTCCCGCCCAGACGGCGTTTCCGCCATAGGGCATGCCGCAGCAAAGCCCGGTGACCCAGGTGCAGGCCATCGAAATTGCCGATGGCGCAGACCGCATAGCTTTTCTGCTCCGGCGGGTCGATCGCCCCCACCAGAACCTTATCCATGTTCAGCAGCCCTTCCGCAGAAAACTTCCCGATACCCAGAAGCTGCCCTTTCGGATCCAGAACCCGCAAGGGCTGCTCCAGGGGAAGGGACGTTCCCGGGCAGGGCAAGGCGTTTCCATGGCTCAGCCCAGAGATATCTTCTTCCCGGCAGGTCCAGGCAGGCAGATGAGACAGGGTATCGTTCATGGAGATGAGGAAGGAGGTATCCCCCTGCTCCAGCATCTCTTCGATTTGCTCCAGGCTGTAGCTTTCTTCCAGCAGGAAATCACCGACCCGCGTCCTTTGCAGGAAGTCCAGATGCGCGCCGCAGCCCAAAGCCTCTCCCAGATCATGGGCCAGAGAACGAATATAGGCACCCTGCCCGCAATCCACCAGAAGTTTTGCGTAGGCCTCCGGCCCGGGGACAAAATCCAGCAGCTCCAGCCCGTAAATATGTACCGGTCTGGCCTCTACCTGCACCTCTTCGCCGCGGAGCACCTTCTTATACAGAGCTTCCCCGCCCTGCTTCAGGGCAGAGACCGCCGGGGGCGCCTGCAAAATCTCCCCTCGAAAGGCGGGGAGCAAGGATTCCAGCTGATCTTTTGTCACAGCAGAGGGATCCGCGCTTGCCAGCACCTTTCCCTCTGCATCATAGCTGTCCGTGCTGATGCCAAAACGAACCCGGGCCAGGTATTGCTTGCCGCGGCCCACCACATATTCTGCCAGGCGGGTGGCTTTCCCCAGGCAAACGGGAAGCACCCCCTGAGCCATGGGATCCAGGGTGCCGCAATGCCCGGCCTTTTCCTGCAGCAGCCGTTTCAGCCGGGCGACCACCCAGTGAGAGCTGGGGCCGCTGGCTTTGTTGATATTTATGAATCCGTCCATGATCCGATCCTTAGTCACTTGCTTCTTCGTTAAAAAGCTTTCTCGTTTCCACCAGTACCATGGGCATGACCGCCTGCAGATCCCCGGACAACTTGCAGCCGGAGGCCAGCTCATGGCCGCCCCCCTGAAAATGCTGCGCCAAGCGATCCACGCGGTAGCCGCTGCGGCAGCGGAAGCTCATCTTCACATAATCATCGTATTCCTCAAAAATTAGGCCCACCTTCACCCCATGCAGGGAAAGGGTATAATTCACGATATTGTGGCAATCCCCGGGCCCGGCCTGATAGGGCTCCCGGTCTGCCCGGGAAAAATAAGAGTAGCAGAGCTTCCCATCGCATTCCAGCTGAATGTGGTCAAAGCAAACGCCGATCATCTTGGCATTGGCATAGGAACGATCCTCAAAAAGCTGAATACGCACGGTCTCCAGATTGATCTGAGGCAAAAGCTGCGCAGCCAAAGCCAGGCTGCGGGGGGAGGTGTTGTTATAACGGAAGCAGCCCGTATCCGCAGCCATACCGCTGTAAAGGCAGAGCGCGGCTTCATCGCTGATCTTCCTGCCATCTGCCAAAGCCAGGGCAGCCACGATCTCCGAAGCAGCCGCAGCCTCCGGCTCCACCAGAGCCAGATCCCCCTGGAAGGCATTGCTGATATGGTGATCGATGCAATACAGCTTCTTCCCGGGGAGCATGTCCGCCAGCCAGCTGCCTGTGCGGCGTGCCTCGCCGCAATCCAGTAGCAGCACAGCCTGTCCGGGGATATCCAGCTCTGCCGGGTCGATCATCTTATCCAAATGGGGCAGATACGCCAGATTGGAGGGCACCGGGTCACGCCGCAGCATCCGCCAATTCTTCTCCTCCCCATTAAAAGCCAGATATAAGCCCAGCATGGAGCCCAGGCAATCGCAATCCGGATCCTCATGCCCCACGATCAACAGCTCCCGCTGCTCGTTCAGCATGCTCCGCATCTCCTGATAGATCTTTTCCATGGCCGCCTCGCTATTCTTTGATATATTTATCCGGATCTTCCGGCGGACGGCCTTCTGCCGCTTTCTCATCCGCAGCGATCTGATCCTGGATCACTCTCATCATGCGTACACCATAGGCGATGCTTTCATCCACATGAAAATACAGCTCCGGGATGATGCGGGTCTTCAGGCGTTTGCCCAATTCCCGGCGAATGTAGCCCTTTGCGCTTTCCAAAGCGGCGACGATGCCCCGCTTATCCGCACCTTCCGGCTGCATGGAGCTGACATGGATATGAGCAGAGCAGCCATCCGGCGCGATCTCCACCGATACCACCGAAATCATATCCAATCTAGGGTCTTTGATCTCCCGATCCAGAATGGCTGCGATCTCCTTCTGCAGCTCACCGGCCAGGCGTTGTACTCTATGATTTGCCATATTTGACACCTCTTGCTGATAAAAATACGGAGGGAGCGGCGCCCCCTCCGTGTGCAGAAACAGAAACGAAACTTACAGCTCCCGGGCGATCTCTTCCATCACGAAGACTTCGAAGACATCCCCTTCCTTCAGGTCGTTGAAGTTCTCCAGGCCGATACCGCATTCATAGCCCTGGACGACTTCCTTGGCATCGTCCTTGAAGCGTTTCAGAGAGCTGATCTTATCCTCGGCAATGACCACATTGTCACGGATGACGCGAACCTGTGCATTGCGGTTGATCTTACCATTGGTCACATAGCAGCCGGCAATGGTGCCGACCTTGGGAACCTTGAAGGTGGTGCGGACTTCCACATTGCCCACGATCTGTTCCCGATATTCCGGCGCCAGCAGACCACTCATGGCCTTCTTCACGTCTTCCAGGCAATCGTAGATCACGCGGTAAAGACGGATATCCAGCTTTTCCGCTTCCGCAGCGGCACGGGCTGCCGGGGGCGCGATGACGTTGAAACCGATAATGATGGCATTGGAGGCCGCAGCCAGCATCACGTCGGATTCAGAAACGCCGCCCACGCCGGAGTGGATCACGTTCACACGGACTTCGCCGGTGCTCAGCTTCAGCAGGCTCTGGGTCAAGGCTTCCACGGAGCCCTGGACGTCTGCCTTGACAACGATGTTCAGATCCTTGATATCGCCCTCTTCGATCTGCTTGAAAAGATCATCCAGGCTGACGCGGGAGGATTTGTGCAGCTCTTCCTCGCGCTTCTTGGCCTGCTGCTTGGCAGCGACCAGGCGGGCATCACGCTCATCCTTCACCACCATGAAGATCTCACCTGCGGGCGGGACTTCGGAGAAGCCCAGCACCTCCACGGGCGTGGAGGGGCCGGCAGTACGAACCTTCCGGCCTTTGTCATCGTGCATGGCGCGGACTTTACCAAAGACCGCACCGGCCAGAATGTTATCCCCTGCGTTCAGGGTGCCCTTCTGCACCAATAAGGTTGCCACAGGGCCACGGTTTTTATCCAGCTTTGCTTCCACGATAGCACCGCGGGCCTGGCGGTTCGGGTTGGCCTTCAATTCGCCGACTTCTGCCACCAGGAGGATCATTTCCAGCAGACCTTCGATGTTCTGCCGGGCTTTTGCAGAGACGGGAACCATGATGGTATCTCCGCCCCATTCTTCGCCCACCAAGCCGTATTCCGTCAGCTCCTGCTTAACGCGATCCGGGTTTGCGCTGGGTTTATCCATTTTATTGATGGCGATGATGATGGGAACACCGGCCGCCTTGGAGTGATTAATGGCTTCAATGGTCTGCGGCATCACGCCGTCATCCGCTGCCACCACAATGACAGCAATATCTGTCATCTGTGCGCCGCGGGCGCGCATAGCAGTAAAGGCCTCGTGGCCGGGGGTATCCAGGAAGGTGATCTTCTTGCCATTGATCTCCACCTGATATGCACCGATGTGCTGAGTGATGCCGCCTGCTTCGCCGGAAACCACATTGGTGTGGCGGATGGCATCCAGCAGGGAGGTTTTACCGTGGTCAACGTGGCCCATGATGGTGACGACCGGCGGACGTTCGATCATTTCAGCTTCGTTATCCACGATATCTTCCATGATCTCCGCAGCACGATCTGCTTTTACTTCAACAGTTACACCGAATTCGTCTGCCAGCAAAATGGCAGTATCCGCATCCAGCTCCTGATTGATGGTAGCCATGATGCCCATAGTGAAGAGCTTCTTGATCACTTCGCCGGCGGTCTTGCCCATAGTCTTGGCCAATTCACCCAATACGACGGTTTCGCCAATGGTAATTTTTTTTGGTGTAACAGGAGGCATAGTCACCTTAACTTCTTTCTTTTGATTCTTTGCGTTCTTCCCTTTACCAGGCTTGGCATTGAATTTGTTCTTGCTCAGGCGGGATTCTTCCGCTGCAGCCTTTTCAAATACCATGTCTTTGGTAAAGGTCTTTTTATTGTTGTTCGGGCGGTAATTGGAGCCTGGCTTTTCCTGTGCGGGG
>JAUMYD010000002.1 GCA_030528765.1 Bacillota bacterium | reverse complement strand
CAGACCCAGGGAAATGGCCACGCCCAGGGAAAGGGAAATCTTCATTGCTTTCTGCGGCACGGCACCGCCGGTGATCTCTTCCACCTGTCGGTTCAGAACGTGAACAGCAGGCTCGGCGATGACGATGAAATAACCGATCAGCATGGCGATGGGAATGAGGATCCAGTTCTCCTTCAGCCCTGCGATCTGCTGGCCGATGAAGCTGCCGGCAGACATAAAGCCCATGTTCACGCCGGTGAGAAAGAGCACCAGGCCCAAGTAGGTATAGGCGATGCCCACTGTCATTTTGATGAGCTGGCTTTTGGGCAGATGCAATACGCTGATCTGAAAGATCAGGAAGAATGCAATGACCGGAGCCAGCGCCAGAGCAACTTCTTCAAAATAGGTAGGGAAGCCGGAAAGGAAATGCTGCCAGACCTGACGGGAATCCGCATAAACAGGGATCACCTCCGGCACATAGCTGGCGCCGCCATCGGAAAAAAGGCCCACGATCAGCATGGCCAGAATGGGGCCCACCGAGCAGAGTGCTACCAGGCCGAAGCTGTCATCCTTTGCTCTGGCATCGCTGCGGAAGGCTGCGGCACCAACGCCCAGCGCCATGATGAAGGGGACTGTCATGGGGCCGGTGGTAACGCCGCCCGCATCAAAGGCCACAGCCAGGAATTCCCTGGGCGCAAAGGCAGCCAGAATAAAAACCAGGCCGTAGCAGCCCATGAGCAGGTGGTTCAGCTTCACACGGAAAAGCACGCGCAGCATGGCGATGACCAGAAATACGCCAACGCCGGCGGCCACAGACCAGATCAGCAGGGTGGAATCCACATTTGGCACCTGATCTGCCAGCACCTGCAGATCCGGCTCTGCCACGGTGACGATGATGCCGATGATGAAGCTGCAGAGCACGATCAGCCACAGCTTGCGGGAGCGGGTGATGGCAGAACCCACCATGGTCCCCATAGGCGTCATGGAAACATCCACACCCAGGGTGAAGAGTCCCATGCCCAGAATAAGCAGAATGGCCCCCAGGATGAAGGAGATAAGCACACCGTTTGGCACCGGGGCCAGGGTAAAGCTGAGGACCAGCACGATCAGGGTGATGGGAAGAACGGAGGAAATGGTCTCCTTTATTTTTTCTGTCAATTGGCTTGAGATACCTATGCCATCCACCTCCAGGCCATAGTTGATTTGCAGCAAAGTTATATCTTATATTCGCTCGCAGCAGCTTTTTTCCTGCGAAAAAAGCATTTTTATGGATATTCCCCCGAAATGTCCCCTTGTGCTGCTCTGCCTGTGGGTGAAGAAAAAGGCCTGCACTTGGGGCAGGCCTTTCTGATCAGGCTTTGATGCGTGTTTGGCAATGATGGGCATAGGCCATGACCTGCTCCTTCCCTCCGCCCAAAGAGAGTGGGCGGAAGAGGGCGGCGGCATCTGCATTGAAATAAACCGAACCCAGAGAGCTGATGGGCGTATCCGCATAGGCTTCCGGGTAATAGGGGAAGGAAAAGCCTTTCAGCAGCACCTCCCGGGCTTTGCCGCAGTGGGAGAGGATATATTCCGTGCTGTGATTCACCATGCTGGTGCCGGTGATGATGACCACATCGCAGAGCGGCAGCAGCTCCGGCTGGAGCTCCATAGGATAGATCGCTGCTTTTTCTCCCAGCAGCTCCTGCTCCCGGGCCTGCTTTTCCACAGGGTCCTGTGCCCGATCAAAGATGATGATACGTTTGCAGTGGGGCAGCAGCCGGCGGATGGAAGGCCGCATGAAGCCGATCATGCCCAGGGTATCCCCCGGCTGCAGCAGGGGCAGCCCATCATCCTTTTCCTCCTGCTCCGGCGCTGTATCCCGGGGGTAAAACGGAGAGACTGCATTCAGCACTGCCATGCCCAGGCTGCGCTGCAGGTCATCCTTACCCTCCAGTGCCCAGCGGGCGATCTTTGCTGCGGGCTGCTCCAGCATATCCAGGCCCGGGTGGCCGCAGCTTTCCCCGGGGGGAAGGGCCTCCCGCATTAGGGTGATGAAGTGGCAGCTGCCATTATCCAGCTGGGCGCCAACGAAATTCAGACCCAGAACACCATCCACCACCCGGCGGCCGGCCAGATAAGGCTCTGCCAGTGCATATACTTTTTCCAGAAGCTGCATATGCTACCTCCTTGTCTGCAGGGAGAGGCTGGAAGCTTTTCCGCTGCAGCAGCATCCCCGGAACTGTTTTTTGGAAAGGGTTTTTGCGGGGCCTGCAGCTCATAAAGCCTTCCGCAGCAGGCACAGGCCGCTCGCCCTATTTTTTGAAGCTTTGGATGTCGATGATATCATTCGCAAAATTTTTCGCAAAGCTTACTTTCTTTTTTTCTTTTTTCTGCGGCATCACTTGCTTTTTCTGCTCTTTTGGGGGCTTTTCCTCAGAAATCAGGGGCGTTTCCGTCAGGCTTTCAGAAAGGATCTCATTTTTCTGATTCTGAAAATCCTGAAGGAGCTGGCCGCTCAGAATGCTGTGGTGCGCAAATTTGTAGTTTTTGATGTTTTTCCTTATGAAACCACGCATGCCTTTTTCAAGCTGTTTGTATTGTTCCATATTTTTTCCATGAATGTTTTCCGCTCATTTGGCGGCTGCCGGCTGATCTGCTCAAGAAAGGAGTAGGCCAGCTGTCCCTGGCAGATGCAAATAATGCTGTCAGCGCTCAGGGGCTTTTTCGGCTCCAGAAACAGGTCTTCAGCGATCTGTATTTTTTTGTAGAGCTCCAGCAGGGGCTGGTTTTTCGGATCTGGTGAATATTCAAAATCCCGCAGCTTGTCCTGTCGGTGGTATTTTTTGTTTTTGCTGGGCAGTTCAGCTCTGCTTTTCTGTTCTTGCAGTGCAGAGTCGCACAGGTTCAGTGCATTCACGATCTGCAGGCTCCAGGGGCTCAAAAGACCCTTTTGCAGCAGCAGCTCGTTTTCCATATTTGCCAGGCCCCTGTTTATGATTGTCGCTATCTCAGGGGATCTCGGATTCTGCAAAAGATAGCTGCAGCTATTCTTGAAATCCATGGGCAGCGCAGCAGTTTTTCCCCGGATGGCAGCGGTCAGCATATCTTTGGGGATCGGATGCGTTTCCGCCAGCCCATAAAACAAAGCCATGCGGAAGCAGGCACAGAGGGAAACATTCTCCCTGTAGGTGTAAAGCTTGAGGTCATGGATATACGCCGTCCTGTTTAGCAAAGGCAGGCTGAGGTTATGGATCAGCTTGTTTAGCTCCATCTGCTTTTTCCGGGTTTTTTTGCTGATGATCCAGGGCTTTGTAGTCTCCGTGATATGATCCTTACTCTGGAAGTAGCCAAGAACATTCTTTTCTTTTCTGTCTTTCGATGTATCTTTTGCTTTTTCCTCCGGAATCAGGCTCTCTTCTTCCTTTTCCCCCATCTGCAGGGGCTGGATCTGAGAATAGCCGGTGAGCTTCCCGCTGCTGTTATGCGCAAAGAGATCAGTCAGGTATGCTTCATTCTCTTCCAGGGATTTAAAGGGAATGGAGGGAGAGCTTTCAACAAAAGTACTCTTGCGGCTGGCATTTTCCAGCAGATAATGGAGTTGGTGTAAGTTTTCATAGCTGCGCTTCTGGTTGTTGCCATAGTAAGAGTCCCATCCCTGGCAGATCCCGCGGCGGCCTCCGAAGATTTTGGCAAGGAAATCCAAAACGTAATCATACCAATGGGGCTGTTCTTCCATGTCCGGCAGAAGATCATTCTGGTGAAGATAGGCATCCTGCTTATCATAAAGATATACATAGAGCTGATTCCCGCGGCGTGTGGCGTTCAAAATCAGGGGATCTGTGTAATCCAGGTACGGATTATTTTGAATCTGCTTGGGCAGAACAAAGCTTTCCCCCGCTTTCAGCTGCTCCAGAATATAGTGAATTGAAAAGATTTGAACGTTATAAAGAGAACGCGCACCCATTTTCCAGAAGTGGTTCTCGATCTGACCCCGCACGAAGTGGGTTTTGGTGGAGGAATCCGTTACTTTCGTTGCACGGAGCGAAGAAAGGAACTGGGAAAAACCGGTTTCTATTGCTGCCTTATCCCCCACCAAAGAAAAGCATGCTGTGGCCGTTTTTTGCAGATAATCCTCCGGGCTTTCGAAAGTGATTGCTTCGCGTTGTTCCCGGTTCCCTTGCGGGGCAATCAAGAATTCATCAAAAAGATCCGTCATTTTTTTAGCCCCATGGTTTAGAGTTCATTTCTTTGGTTTCATTTTTGAAAGATTTTATGTTTGTAATTTCCGTGAAAGATTCATCGCTTTTAAAGGCTACTCTGGCCTTTTTCGGAGCTGTTTTTTTGTTCTTCCCGGTAGTGTCGGTCCTTGTGTTTTCGTCGATGACATTATAAAGAATTTCTTCCCCGCTGAAGGATAGATCATCATCGGCGATGATGTTATAGCTCCGCTTCCTGCTCTGGTAATCCCGAAGGAGATGGCCTTGCAGCAGGGCCTGCACAGGATCCTCATATGTGTGGAGATTTTTATTGGCATAGGCAGTTAATTCTTTTTGCAGCCGTTCCATGGCTGAAAAGTTTTCCCGCAGGAAATCCAGGCGGTTTTCCGGTTTTTCCTGGCCCAGGCGGCGGAGGAAGGCGAAGCCGGTCTGCCCCTGAATGACTGTCTTGATCGCTGATTTGCTGGGAGTTGCGGTCAGGGTGCTCTGTTCTGCCTGATGCACCCACTCGTAAAGCTTCTGCAGGGAATATTCAAGAAGCTCTTCATCACTGGCCGTTGTGTAGTCCAAATTTTCCTGATTCGGGCGTTTTTCGTATTTGCCGCTATTGATGAAACCAATATATTTCTTCATGCAGATGCCCATTTCTGCCAGCTGGATGCTCCAGGGGCTCAGCAGATCTTTCTGCCGCAGCACAGCTTTGAACAGTTCATGTCTGCCCCGCTCGGCCAGATCTCGGTTTTCCTGCAGGAGCTGCCTGCCGGAATTATTTTGGTAGGCCTCCTGAAAGCGTGTCGGCATGGCCTTGGTGTCTCCGCAAAGAAAGGAGAGCAGATTTTGGTCATATTTCTCAGCGGGGATATCTTTTTTGATGTTAATGGATTCTGCCAGGCCATAAACAATGGCTGCATGGTAGGCTGCTGCGCTGCTGATGCGGTGTTCCGAATCAGAGCTGATCGGCTTTTTCAGGAGATGTGCATGTATGCGGTGTACAGCTTCATTATGAAGCCGGATATTATGTTTTTTCTGCTGTGCCAGAGTTTTTTTGCTGAACAGCTGCGGATAGGTTCTGTTATACTCTTCCCGATGCATTTCCAGCTGCGTATTTTCATACCGGTTTTTGAACCAATCTATCAGTTCCTGACTTTCGGGCGCATTCAGGGGGGGCTCCTCCGGGATCACATCAGGAGAAAAGGGGCTTTCCTGTATTGGCTGGTGAATTTTATTCGGTTCGCTGTTATGGAAAGCCCAGTTCAGAGCATACTCCATAGGCTCTTCTTTGGAATAAGGTATTCTATAATAATAGGGGTTTTCATCAAAAAACAGATCCCCATCCTTGGCCATAGACAGGGAATGGCTTACTTTTTCCAGTTTTTCTTCCCCGCGGGAAAGGGCTGTTGTCCGAAAACGATCCCATTCCTTGCAGACTTCACGCCGGCAGCCGAAGAATTTTGCAAAGAAATCCAGCACATAATCATACCAGTGCAGGGTCGGATACTCCGGCAGAATATCATTCCGATGCGCGTAGGCATCTTCCGCATCGAAAATATGGAAATAGAGCCGATCATCATACACGGTGGCATTTATTACCAGGGGAGAATCGTAATTAAAGCCGCAGATTTTCTTATTTTTGCCAATGTAAAGGGGGCGGGGCACTACAAAGGAACGGCCCTGGTGCAGCATATTAAACAGCAGTCTGGAATCGCTGTCAGGTATACGGGCAAGGCAGTCATTAGTCATCCACCAAAGGTGACTCAGGGGCTGCGTATTCTTGGCGGGCACTATTTTTTTATTTGTTTTTATTTTACCTTTGATCGGCTGAGCCTTGAGCGAGATAAGAGAATTCAAGTATTCATGAAAATAGGATAAATTCGGGTTCTGCTCAATATCGTCAATAGAAAGATGGCCAATAGAAGTTGCAGCCAGGTAGCTTTCTATATCGTCATATCTTCTGGGCTCCAGATCTTCTTCAGCAGGGTTTTTATCCGTATCAATCTGAAGTAAGTTTTCCTGGTAAGTATCAGTCATTGTTTCGCCTTCTTTCTGCTGCGGATATCCTTTGCCTGCTTATTTGCCGTTGATCTTTGGCTTATCTCCGTTTTGGATTGTTCCTTTCTCTTTCTTTCCGGGAAAGGCTTCAGATTTGGAACAGAGTGTGGCTTTGGATTTGTCCGTGTTTTCTGCGGTCTCTTTTTTGAAAGAGTCTATTTGCTGAACCTCCACTAGGTCTTTTTCAAAAGTAAGAGCCTTCTCTTCCTTTTTTTTGTTCATTTTGTGTTCGGCAGCTATTGAGCTTGTGTCGATGAGTTCTTCGAAGGAATCATCCATGGCAATGATGTTTTTCTTTTTTGGGGGGAGACGGTTTTCTATATAATCCCGGATGATCCTGCCGTCCAGCAGAGCCTGGGCAGGTTCCTCATAAAAGCGGATGTTTTGTTTCACATAGCTGTTCAGCTTTTCTGTCGACTGAAGCATCACATCGTAGTTTTTTTCTATGAACCAGGCTCGGTTTTCCGGCGCCACCCCGTTCAGGCGGCGGAGAAAGGCATAGTTTGCCTGCCCGCTCAGAACACAGTTCAATGTCTCTTCATCCATTTGATCGAGTGGTTTTTTCCCGAAATCCGGCCACAGGGCACAGTTTTCCGCCTTGCTGATACTGGTATATATGTTTTTCAGAGCAAGGATCATTTTCTTATTATCCGGAAGGTAATCAGAGGGAATATCTTTGGCATCCTTAGAAAAAAGCCGATTTAGAACTTGCGAAAGATCAAGCTTCAACACAGAATAATCGGGTACATAGTTATATTCATAGTGCAGGAGGGGGGCTACATCTTCCCTTAACAAGGATTTATGCGTATCACTGCTCTCGTTTCTTTCCTGTGAAAGGAATTCATCCAGGCGCGTGGCCATTCCTGCCAGCTGCAGGCTCCAGGGGCTCATCATATCTTCCTGCTTGATCAGGGACATCCACATGTAGCCGACCCCCTGGGCAAGATTGAACTTTACATCAACATGTGTCGGAGTCTGCAATTTCCTATTGAAAAGTTTTATAAAAAGGCCGTTCATGTTGTTTTCTCCCAGGAGAAAGGCCTTAAGCCCTTCATCCGTATAAGAATATTTTTCCAGCGCCTTTGGATTTTTTAATTGTTCATGATAAACGAATTGACGACATTTTACTAAGGAAAAGGCCAGAGCGGCGTGAAAAGCTGCAGAAAGGCTGATATCCTGGCTATTGGAAAAACGGAAATCCTTATGGTAGAGGTGTTCTTTTGCGCTTTGGTGAAATCTTTTGTGGATCTGCTGGTTTAACTGTTTTTGCGCTGCCTTTTTTTGGGGGCTGAAGAACTGCGGGTAGATTTTGCTTCCTCCCCTTGTGTGAAGCTGCAGATCATTTGTTTCGTAGCGATTTTTGAACCAGGAGATCAGATCGTCTCTTTTTGTGGTCGGCTCCCACTCCTGCACCTCGGTGTTTTTATTCTTTTTACTTGAAAAAAAGGAAGAGGGAAAATAAGACGGGACCACCCGCTGCGATTTTTCCTGTTCGCTTTTTCTCTCAACATAGGCGTCCAGCTCCTCCTTGGAGGCAAAGGGAAGGGGATCATTTTCCCTTTCAAAATTGATGAAGGTCCTTCCTGTCTGAAAGGCCTCCTGGATATCCTCGTGGACCTCTATGCTGCGCAAACGGGCTTTCTCCTGAAAATTGTCCCACTCTGCGCAGATCTCACGCCGGCAGCCGAAGAACTTTGCAAAGAAATCCAGCACATAATCATACCAGTGCAGATCCAGATACTGCGGCAGCACATCATTCCGATGCCGGTAGGCTTCTTCCGCGTCAAAAATATGGAAATAAAGGATGCCCTCATGCCAGCTGGCGTTCAGCACCAGGGGTTCATCATAATTATAGCCCAGGATTTTATTTTGTTGAAGGAAGGGGCTGTGCACTACTTTTTGCGGCTCCGGAGGGATCGAAAAAGACAGGTTCCTGTTTATTTCAGGAAAGCAGGGCCTGGGAATGACCAGTGTCTTTCCCTCTTTCAGGGCGGCAAACAGGGATGCGGCTGATGTTTCTCCGATCGGCATTTTAACGAGAGAGCCATCCCTGATCACCCAGAAATGGTGGTTCAGGGTATCCGCAGGAGCAAGCCGGAGTTGAGCTGCGTTGGGAACTGTGCTGCCCCGCATCCGAATAGAGGAGTTGAGGAAGCTATCGAAGAGCTCTGTATTCTCAGCGGAAAGCTCTTCTCCCCGGGGCAGCTCCACTTTGGCGAAGGATATGCTTTCCAGATATGTTCTGATATCCTGCGGCGCCGCTTCCGGAATGCTGTTTTGCTCTTCTTCCAGGAGAATATCTTCGTGGAGATGATCAGTCATTGGGATCGCTCCTTTTCAGAGATAGATTATTTTCGGCTTGCGTTTTTGTGCGGAAGAGAGAGCGATCCGCTTTTTCTGTCTGCTTTCCGGAAGGGGCTTTCGTCGTTTTGGCCCGAAGAGGGGCCATTCTGCTTTTTGCCTTTGAAGCTGCTTATGGCAATGTTTCATTTTTTGGGGCTGTGGCTGGTGTTTTTTGCGGTTTCTGCTTTGAACGATTCTATTTGCGTAATTTCTGTAAAGTTGTCTTTAAAGCTAACACTCTTCTTTTTCTTTGCGTCTTTATTTTGCTTTTCCCTGTTTTTTACGCTTGTATCGATGAGCTCTTCCTGCGGATCATCATCCTCGGCAATGATATTGTTGTTTTTTTCGGGGCCGCTCTTTTTCAGGAAATCCCGGATGAGCTGGCCGTCCAGCAGGGCCTGGATGGGATCTTCGTATTTGGGGAGCTGCTCCTTCGCATGCCTTGTTAGGTTTGTGCGCAATTCATAATACTTCGGGGCGAGATTTTCACCTATGAACAGGTCACGTTCTTCCGGCGTTAAATTGTTCATGTAGCGGAGAAAGGCATAGTCCATCTGTCCTTCTATAACAACTCGCAGATTTCTGTTCTCATCATCAGTAGAGAACTTTTTCCCGAAACCCGGCTTCAGTGGCAGGTTTTCTGCAGTAGCGATTTCGGAATAGAGCATTTTTATGGTATTGAAGACATCGGGAGATTCTGCCCCATTTTCTTCCACAAGACCCCGCAGTTTCTGTCGATGTGGTTTGCGGCGATACATATTTTTATTGTAATTATTCTGGAGAAGGGTTTGCAGGCGTGTGGCCATACCCGCCAGCTGCAGGCTCCAGGGGCTCGTCAGATCATCCTGCTTCAGCAGGCTTTCCCACATGCGATTGATCCCATTTGCGATCCACTGCTTTGTGTTGTTGTGCAGCGGGTTATCCAGAGCCCACGTGAAGAGAGTGGAGAAGTCTTGGGGCAGTTTGTTTTCTTCTCCCAGAAGGAAGGCCTGAATATCTGCATCGCTGTTCTCGAGCTGGAGATGTTTTGCCAGCCCAAAGGCCAGGGAAGCAAAATAGGACGCAGAAAGGCTGATATTGTTCTGGTTGCCGGATAAAGAGAAATCTTTTTGGTAGGGGTGCCTTGCTGCCTTCTTCCGGAATTTGTTATGGATCCGGGCGTTCAGGTTTTTTTGCTGTGCTCTTTTCCTGGGGCTGAAGAGCTGCGGGTAGGTATTGCTCCCTTCCTTTGATTGAAACTGCATCTCCTTCATCTCATAGCGGTTTTTAAACCAGGAGATGATCTCCTCCCTTTCCTGGTCGCTGGGCTGCTGCGGTTCCGGTTCTTTCGGGAGGTTTTTCGGATCCTCCTGCTCAAATAAGGGGATCGGCGGCGGAACCCAGAGCTTCGATTGATCCTCTTCCCTTTCGCTCTTTCTCTCAACATAGGCGTCCAGCTCCTTCTTGGAGGCAAAGGGAAGGGGATCACTTTCCCTTTCAAAATTGATGAAGGTCCTTCCTGTCTGAAAGGCCTCCTGGATCTCCTGGCGGACCTCTATGCTGCGCAAACGGGCTTTCTCCTGAAAATTGTCCCACTCTGCGCAGATCTCACGCCGGCAGCCGAAGAACTTTGCAAAGAAATCCAGCACATAATCATACCAGTGCAGATCCAGATACTGCGGCAGCACATCATTCCGATGCCGGTAGGCTTCTTCCGCGTCAAAAATATGGAAATAAAGGATGCCCTCATGCCAGCTGGCGTTCAGCACCAGGGGTTCATCATAATTATAGCCCAGGATTTTATTTTGTTGAAGGAAGGGGCTGTGCACTACTTTTTGCGGCTCCGGAGGGATCGAAAAAGACAGGTTCCTGTTTATTTCAGGAAAGCAGGGCCTGGGAATGACCAGTGTCTTTCCCTCTTTCAGGGCGGCAAACAGGGATGCGGCTGATGTTTCTCCGATCGGCATTTTAACGAGAGAGCCATCCCTGATCACCCAGAAATGGTGGTTCAGGGTATCCGCAGGAGCAAGCCGGAGTTGAGCTGCGTTGGGAACTGTGCTGCCCCGCATCCGAATAGAGGAGTTGAGGAAGCTATCGAAGAGCTCTGTATTCTCAGCGGAAAGCTCTTCTCCCCGGGGCAGCTCCACTTTGGCGAAGGATATGCTTTCCAGATATGTTCTGATATCCTGCGGCGCCGCTTCCGGAATGCTGTTTTGCTCTTCTTCCAGGAGAATATCTTCGTGGAGATGATCAGTCATTGGGATCGCTCCTTTTCAGAGATAGATTATTTTCGGCTTGCGTTTTTGTGCGGAAGAGAGAGCGATCCGCTTTTTCTGTCTGCTTTCCGGAAGGGGCTTTCGTCGTTTTGGCCCGAAGAGGGGCCATTCTGCTTTTTGCCTTTGAAGCTGCTTATGGCAATGTTTCATTTTTTGGGGCTGTGGCTGGTGTTTTTTGCGGTTTCTGCTTTGAACGATTCTATTTGCGTAATTTCTGTAAAGTTGTCTTTAAAGCTAACACTCTTCTTTTTCTTTGCGTCTTTATTTTGCTTTTCCCTGTTTTTTACGCTTGTATCGATGAGCTCTTCCTGCGGATCATCATCCTCGGCAATGATGTTTTTCTTTTTGGGGGGATTTGGCTCCCCAAGGTAATCCCGGGTAATATCGCCATTTAGCAGGGAATGGATCGGATCCTCGTGATTCGGGAGCTGTTCTGTTACATACTTGGACATCTCTGTTGTCGATTTAGAGATATCATCGTAGTTGACAAATAGCTCCATGGGGCGTTCATTCACAGGGATCTTGTTCAGGCGGCGGAGGTAGGCATAGTTCGCCTGCCCGCTAACGATCTGTTTTATCAGGGTTTTTTCTTCCTCATCGAGAGGGGCTTTTCCGAAATTCGGCCACAGTGCACAGTGCTCTGTCTTCAGGATCTCGGAATAGATCCGTTTCAGCTTGGCAATGTTCGTGGTGTCCTCCTGCTGCTTAGGGGCTGGATTATCCTTTTCTTTTTTCTTCAGTTTTGGAAGGGCTTTTTCCATGCGCAGGGCCATTCCTGCCTGCTGCAGGCTCCAGGAGCTCGTCATATCATTCTGCAGCAGCAGGCTTTCCCACATTCAACTGATCCCGGTGTGGATCAGTTGAATGGTTTTCTCATCATCCTGCTTGCTCAGTGCCGTGTTGAAAAGCGTATGGAAGTTTGTGGGCATTCCATCCTCTTCTCCCCGAAGGAAGAGGCGAATATTTTTCTGTGGTCTGTAAGCATAGAGTTTTCTTTTGCCACACCATAGGCCAGAGCAGAATAAAAAGCTGCAGAAAGACTGATCTCCTGATCACTGGAAAAAGCGAACTGCCTTTGGAACGGGCTGCGGTTCGCCTCAAACAGGAAATTGTTATGGATCTGGCGATTTGCCTGCCTTTGCTTTTCCTGCCTACTGGGGTTGAACAGCTGTGGGTAGACAGCGTTTCCTGCTTTCGACAGAAGCTGCAAATTCTTTGTCTCATAGCGATTTTTAAACCAGGCGATCAGTTGTTTTTCTTCATTTTCTTCAGGTTCCTTCAGCTCCGGATCATTGGGGAGAGTCTTCTCATTCACATCCTCCAGCCCGGGAACAAGCAGGGGGTTGTATTCCTGCTGCACCTTCCAGTGCAGGCTCTTCTTGTCAATATATTCATCCAGCTGCGCATAGTCTTTCGGCTGATCTCCGGTGGCATAGGGGATCCCTTCACTTTGGTTATTGAGATCAGAGAAAAATTTCCCCGTGTGAAGGGATTCCTTGACACCGTTGAGGGTCGCTTCATTGCGCAGACGGGCATTCTCCTGGAAACGATTCCATTCCTCGCAGACTTCACGCCGGCAGCCGAAGAATTTTGCAAAGAAATCCAGCACATAATCATACCAGTGCAGATCAGGATGCTGGGGCAGCACATCCCCCCGATGTTTGTAGGCATCCTCTGCATCAAAAAGATGGAAAAAGATCTGATCCCCCTGCCTGCTGGCGTTCAGCACCAGGGGTGCATTATAGTCTAAGGCTATTAACGTATCTTTCTTCTCAGAAAAGCAGGCTTTGGGGAGAACCAGTGTTTTTCCCTTATCCAATTCGGCAAGCGCAGAGGCCGGATCATAGTTTCTTCTATAAAGCTTACCATCGCGGAGCTCCCAGAAATGGAAGTTTTTCGAGGGAGTAAATTTATTCCTCTCTGCAAAGGGGATGATGCTCCCCTTTTTTTAGCAGCAGCAATAAAAGCATTTTCGAATGCTTTGGTGGCATTGCCGGAAGATCCTTTGGGAAAAGTTGCGCTGCTGAAGGAAACACTCTCCAGATATTGAAAGAACCCCTGCGGTTCGGCTTCCGAAGGCTGATCCAAGGGGAGGGGCAGGAGA
Organism: Bacillota bacterium; assembly: GCA_030528765.1. Lineage (GTDB taxonomy): Bacteria > Bacillota > Dehalobacteriia > UBA4068 > UBA4068 > RGIG3155. The sequence goes on along the minus strand of JAUMYD010000002.1, from coordinate 18,945 downwards.
ATATCTTCATTAAACTGATCTGTCATTGTGAATGCTCCTTTTTGGAAAAATCTAAATATCTTTTGCAGGAGATGTTTGCAGAAAGTTTTTCTTGTTTGATCCTCCGGAAGTTCTGCACGGGAGATGATGGCAATGAAGCTTTAGCGGCAGGAGCGAGCTGCTGCCGCTAAAGCTTGGATCCTGATTTATTCGTGGGGCGGTGCATCAGTGCTTTTTTGTCGCGAACAGGATCTATATCTGAATAAGATAATCATTTATAGATAGATCGATTGAGTTCTGCTTGGATTGGGTGTTCGCTTTGTTTTCCTTTTTGAAAGACTTTACTTCTATGACCTCTTCAAGATCATCTTTAAAGCCGACATTTTTCTTTTTCTTTTCAGGTGCTTTTTTGTTTTGCGCAGTTTGAATGGCGCGTTTGCTTATATCAATGAGGTCCTCGTTTGAAATGTCTTTCGTATCTAGCTCATTTTCGGGTATGCGGTTTTTCTGGTAATCATAGATAGCATTGCCGTTCAGCAGAGCCTGGGCAGGATCATCATACCCGGAGAGCTTATTTATCACATCTGAGCTCATCTCTATTTTCAAGGCAGTATAGGCGTTATTGTTATTTGCTATGAACTGGATGCGTTCGTTTTGCGGCACCTTGTTCAGGCGGCAGAGGAAGGCATAATTTACCTGTCCCTCTAAAATAGAGTACGCGCTCTCAGCTTCTTCTTGGCTGATTTCTTTGTTTTTCCCGAGATCCTTCGGCAGGGCACACCTTTCTGCATTATTGATCCCGGAATAGATTTCTTCCAGCTCACGCGTGGTGTTGTTGGGCTTCAGTTGGACCTGCAGCCCCACCAGATGCTGATCCGGGTTTGTTCTTCTTTTCGTAAGGGCAGCTTTCAGGCGTGTGGCCATGCCTGCAAGCTGCAGACTCCAGGGGCTCAACATATCCTCCTGTTTTATCACGCCCTCCCACATACGGAGGATACCTTTGGCGAGAATCTTTTTTGAGACCGTGTTCTGGGGATTACTCTGGACATTTTCGAAGAGTTGCTGGAAATTGTCGGGAAGATTATGCGGTTCTCCCAGAAGGAAGGCATGAATCTCGTTATCTGCGTTCTCAAGCTTGAGAGATTCTGCTACACCAAAGGCCAGGGCAGTGAAATAGGCTGCAGAAAGGCTGATCTCCCCGCCGTGGGAAGAAAGGAACTCCCTCTGGAAGTAGTGCTTCTGTGTTTTGTTGAGGAAATTGTTATGGATCTTGGCATTTAGCTGCTTTTGCTCTTCTTTTTTCTTGCTGCTGAGCAGCTGCAGGTAGGCTTTGCCCGGGTTTTTAAATTCAGCTGCCTCCTCCTTCTGCTCTTCCTTCTTCTTTTGCTCGTATTGGCTTTTGAACCATTCGCGCTGCTCTTCTTTGTCTTCGGGGATATTCAGGGGTTTCTCATCGGGGAGCTGCTCAGAAATAGAGTCATCACGCCTTTTGACTGTCGGCTTCTCCTGAGTCGGGCCCAGAGCTCTTTTTTGTTCTTGCGTAGTCATGATATCGACAAACATATTCAGCCGCAGCTTGGAAGCATAGGGAATGACCCCCATGTTCGTTTCAAAATTGGGAAAGGTGCGCCCTACCTGAAAAGCCTGTTTGAATAAATCGATCGTATCTTTGCTGCGCATCGTGCTTTGTTCCTGGAACTTGTCCCATTCTTCACAGATCTCGCGTCGGCAGCCGAAGAACTTGGCAAAGAAATCCAAAACATGGTCATACCAGTGCAGATTGGGATACTGCGGTATCTCTTGCTGCCCAAGAGCATAGGCATCTTTCGCATCACAAAGATGAAAATAAAGGCTGCCATTGAATTTGCTGGCGTTCAGCACCAGGGGATTATTATAGTCATAGCCCAGGAATTCATGGTCTTCCTCGGAAAAGCAGGGTTGGGGCAGCACCAGCGTTTTTCCCTCGTTCAGGGCCGCAAAGATGCTTTCGACGGAGGCATCTTCCGCTTTCATTCTGTGGAGCATACCGCTCTCGATCACCCAGAACTGATTGTTCAGGGTACTATCCCCGTGAGAAAGGATCCTCAGGGAGGGCAGTGCCGATATGCTATTGCTGCTTTGGGAGGCCTCTTCCCCCTCTTCCTGAATGATATTGCTGCTTTGGGAGGCCTCTTCCCCCTCTTCCTGTATGATATTGCTGTTTTTGGGGATCACTGCCCCCTTTGCCTGTACGATACCGCTGAGGAAGAAAGCGAAGCTTTCCCGATTATCCTCCGGAAGGTTTTCTCCTTCCGGGAGCGGCATTTTGGCTAAGGAAACACTGGCCAGGTATTCTTCGAAAGGCTGTCTTTCTTCCGCCAAGGGGGCATTATTCTGGTGTTCTTCCGCATTGAGGTCCTGGAGCAGACCTTCATTGATGCGGTCAGTCATTTTTATCACTCCTTTGGAGAGAGTTATTTGTATATCTTTTTCATTAAGCCCCGGCCCGGAGCCTTTCGCCTGCCTTTTCCGGCTTTCCGGAAAAGCTTTATAAACGGGGTGGGGCAGAAAGGCTTTGAGAGCAGGGGAAATAGAGCTGCTTATTTATTGAAACCTATGCCGTTACTGGGCTTCGCAAGAAAGGAATTCGTTCTTTGGGGCCTGCTCTGGAAGGCTTGCATGATCCCGCCATGCATGGCGGCCTTTGGGTTTTTCAGGAAGCTGCTTTCGTTTTCTTCGATGAATGTCTTCAGCTCGCCCTGGAGCTCGGTGGGCTTTTTCATATTGCTCAGCAGGAAGTTGCGGCGGTTCTGCGGGGGCTGATGGTTTACCTGCCGCAGAAAGGCCTGGGCGACCTGGCCGGTAATGTTTTTGGTCATATCCTTGGTGGTGACGGATTTGCTTTCCAGAAGCAAGTTGCAATCCGCGGTATTTATGGCTGAATAAAGCTGCTGCAAAAGCTTATATTCCGGGCTGGGTGTGTATTTCAGATGTTTTCCATTGGTCATCCGGTTTGCCAGACCCTTTTTGTTCAGCACGGTATCGAAGCGCTTCAGCATGGCGTTCATCTGCAGGCTCCAGGCATTTTGCAGATCCTCCTGCTGCAGCAGGCAGGCTTCCATATGCTGGGCTCCGCCCACGATGATCTGGCAGGTGCTCTTTGCTGTTGGATTGTTCAGGCAGAAGATGTAGTCTTTTGTGAATTCCTTCGGCATGCTTGTGCTGTCAGTGAGGAAGAATTCCCGAAGGGCCTCCTGTCTGATTTTATGCTTTTTCGCCAGACCAAAAACCAGCATCCCGTGGTAGGCGGCAGAAAAAGAGCTCTGCCCGATGCCATGATCATAGGGGCTGATCAGCTCGGGATCCGGGGTTTTGTTAGTGAGCGAGATCCCTTTATTATGCATCACATCATCCATGATGGCCCGTTTGCTCCTGGTCTTTTGCGGGATCAGGGTGGGCTGGATGGAAGATGTCTCGTTGTAGCGGGTGCGGAACCAGTTTTTCAGCTCTTCGGGCCGTTCCGGAACGGGATCTTCCTGCTGCTCATCCTGAAGCTGCATTTCTTCCAGCTCATCCAGATCCAGGCTTTTGCTGGAGCTATAGGCTGTGCGGAAGGAACGCCCGGTTAAATTTGAGCGGTTCAGTATATCATTCAGCTCGCTGTTCAGATCGCTTATATAGTCATTATCGCTCATCATCTGCAGAGTCTGGGAATGTTTCAGGATCCCGGCCGCAGTGGCTTCTTTCATGGTTTTGCTGATCCGATCCAGGCTTTCTTCCCCCCGCAGCAGAGAGGAGCTTTCCACCTCATCCCAAAGCGCACAGATCTCCCGGCGGGCACCGAAGAATTTGGAGAAGAAATCCAGAATATAGTCGTACCAACGCCGCTCTTCCAGATCCTTTGGGGCGGGGATATCCTTCTTCCGCAGGGCTTCTTCTTTGTCATAAGCATGGAAGTATATCTTGTTCCGGTACACAGTGGCGTTCAGGACCAGCGGATCTTCGTGATCAAAATCGCAGATCTCCCTATTTTTGTTGTAGAGTGGGCGGGGCAGAACAAAGCTTTGGCCGATGCACATATTCTGCATCAGGATTTTCGGGTCTGCTCCGTTGCCTCGCACTTTTTGCAGCACACCATCGGAAAGATGCCAAATATTCCCTTTCAGCGAATCTACTTTTTGCAGGGACGGATAGGGGGATTTCTTTGCCTTGCTGTCAATGATATTCTGGAAGGTATCCAGCAGATCCAGCAGCTGGCAATTGATATCCAGGATCCTTGTGGCAGTTTTATGCAGGTAGACCTCCGTTTCATCGCTGGGGTCGTTCAGGGGGATTGTTTTGCTGTCCTGGTTGTGCAGGCTGCTATCTTGGGCAGTCATATATGTTTCTGAGAATAACAGATCCTCTTTGTGAAAATCGACCATTTTTTCGCTCCTTTTCAGCAGGTTTCCCTTTCCTGATTTTTTGCTGCCTCCGGAGGAACTGTGCAGAAGTTTTCCGGAAAGCAGAAGGAAGTTTAGGGGATATGGGAACAGGCCATATAAATAATAGTACCAGAGTTTTACAGGAATCGCAGCAAAAAAAAGAAAAAATTTTGCAGAAAACAGGACTGTTTTCCGCAGAAAAAGCAAAATGAAAGCCTTTGCAGAAAACACTCTGCTTTTCCGGCTGTTTTTAAGGGCTGAAGCAGAAAAGCAGAACGCAAAAAGCGGATCTTTTTTGCGGAAGCCGGCCCCGGCGGCAGTGTTCCTCCGCAGTGTGCCGGGGCTTCGTCCGGGGCGCGGGCTTTCGGCGCTTTGTCCCGCCTTTTCGCCCGGGCGGGAAGTATTGGCTTTGCAATAGAGATGGGCAGCAGAAAAGCGAGCTGCTGCCTTCATCGCACAGGCCGGGAGCGCACCGACCCTGCTCCTTTATCTGCGCTTGGGCGTATCTTTTCTCACTGCCATTGCTCCTGAAGGAAGCCTGCACCAGCAGCATTGCAAAGCTCGTGGCAGCCCTCCCCTTTTTCTGCGTTTCTTCCCGGATCTTGCGTTTTCCTTGGCAGATCAGGAGCCTTGCAGCAAAGCCTCTCTAATAAATAATAGCACAAAAAAGGGTATATGGTTTCAAAAAAAGAAAAAAACGGGATTCTTTGCCCCGGGCCGAAGAGCCTGCCGGCAGCTTTGCGCTCCTTGCGGAAGCAGCGAGCTTTATAGCGGGCTTTATTTAGAAAAGCAGGGCAAAACCCTTGCGGGAGATGCCCTGCTTTTTTGCTGATGTTTAGGTTTTGAAAGCCTGAGACCGGGGCTTAGATGCTCGCAATGTTTTTTGAGAGATCCTGCTGCTTTTTCGGTTCGTTCTTGATGCGTATCAAAGGCTCATTGTGCTTCTCGTTATTCAGGTGCGTGAGCAACTCGGTATTGATTGCGCCTTTATCCTTGGCAGCCGTATCCTTCAGCTCCTGCCGGCTCATCCCGGAAATGTAGCTCTTGAATATGGGAGCATTTGCCAGCTCAAGATAAGCTGTTCTCGATGCCCCGAACGTAGGTTCAATATTCTCATTTTCAAAGGTACGCAGAACGACCTTTTCGGCAATGGCGATTTTTTCCTGGTTGATCTGATCCATGGTGATATCCAGGCCGGAGAGACGTTCTCCCACGAATTCCTTCAGGCCGGAAGCAAATTTCATGCGCTTTTTCATAACATCGGAAGGCGTTTTGCCTTTTGCTGTCAGCTCAGATTCTTCTTTTTCTTTCTTTTTGAGGTATTTATCGATCTGGCCCAGCATATCCTGATACGATTTCTGCAGGGATTCGATCTTCCCGGTGGTCATCTCGGGGTTGTTTTCTTTGGAAAGCGCCTTGGTGCTGCGGAAAGCTGCCATCATGTTATCAAATTCCTTGGAGCCGATGAAGAAACCTTTGTTTGCCTCCTCCATCTGTTTTTCCAGAGTGTTCAGCTTTCTTTCGGTATTCTTGATGCCGGGAGCGTTCAGTTCTTCCAGGAGCTCGCCCTTTGCTTCTTTTGTGCTCTTTTTGGGGAAGAGTTCCGGGAATTTTTCTTTCTGCTCCTTCCGTGTTCTTTGTTTGTTGATGTTCGCAGAAACTGAATTCGGCAGATTCTTGATCGTAGTGAAGTAGTTCGTGCTGGTATATTCTTCTGTTTTCTGGCTGGCCAGATCTTCCAGCTTATAGTTCTGCCATTCATCGTCCTTGACGATCTTCAGCTTGCCCTGGGTGAGCTTTGCTTCGGGGTTCTGGTTGTAATATTCCTGCCCTTCCTTGATGGCCGCCTGCAATTTTTCGATGCGGCCCATGGCAGCATTCATCTCATCGTCGGAAAAGGGGAAAGCATCCAGAACGGAATCCAGATTGTCCTCGTTCAGCTGCAGAACTTTTTTTGCCATGCTTTCGCTGATGACCAGAATGTCCTTGGTCCCCAGAAACTGCATTTGTCCATGGTTCTCGCTGATCGGGACTTTCCCGAAGGAGCAGTCATTATCAATACCCTGAACGCCGATGAGTTTGCCTTCTTCATTGAACTGATAGAACATGTTGCCGGGGTGGCGGTCCACATTGCCGCAGATCAGGTCCAGGATCTGCAGATCAGCAATGCTCTTGAAGGCGGCAGGGTTATCCAGCTCGGCTTCCCCTGCTTCAAACAGGTTATCCGCCGAGGAGACCTGGCTCAGATCTTCACCAACGGCCTTTTCCATGAAAACGCCGGAGATCTCTTTGCCATTGTGCAGCAGCTTCATCGGGACGGAGCGGGAGATCAGGTTCTGCAGGCCCAGATAATCCGCCATGCTGGTCATTGCTGCATTGCGGAGCGCATCGCTGCAGGTGCTCTTCGTATCCGCTTGCACGCCGTACTGCTGAACATTGTTCTGATTGATGATGTTGGAATATTCTTTTGCAAAGCCGAATAATGCGGGGACAAGATCCGGGTTATTCTCCAGTTTTGCCAGAAGGGGATTCAGCTCTTCTTCCTGCCCCTCGTATTTTTTGGTAAGGATCTCTTTCAGCATTTCCTTGGCTGTATCTTTGTCGCTGAGAGCTTTGTTCAGCTTGGCTTCGTTATCCGGGAGGAAGATGTAAAGGAGCGCTTGCTGCCCTCTGAAAGCGTTGAATACATCTGCATACTCCGGATATTCCTTCAGTGTTTTCTCCCAGAGTGCATCAATTTTTTTCGCGCCCTTGAGGGCGTCTTCCTGGGCGGGAGTGAAGAAGCCTTGGTGCAGGTCTCCGTTTTGATCCGTATAGCTGACGGGGATGCGTTCGCTTTGGCGGGCACCGCCTACAGAAAGCTCCTGGTCGTTTACATCCAGCTCATAGCTGCGCTCATGGGCCAAAATCTCAGCCAGAGATTTATTTTCCACCTGCAGAGTGCTGGAAAGAATGCGGTAATCACGGCGGAGCAGGCCTAAAAAGTCCAGAGCCAAATCATTGATCTTCGTCCCGTTTTCGCTGTCTGCGAAAAGATTGCCTGCTTCGATCTCCTCAATAAGCTCACCGGTGCGCTTGTTGATCTCCATATATTTATCACGCAGTGCCTGCACCTTTTTTTCATCCATCCGGGGGTAAATGCCGTTTTGATCCGCTTTGAAATAGGTATCGATATCAGAGAAAAGATCAGCTACAGCCGTCATGTATTCCGTGTATTTTTGGAACTGCTGCTGCTTGTCTTCACCTTCATATTCTTTTTGCCAATTGGAAAGGGCCTTCAAAGATTCCTGCGCGAATTGTATCATTTCAAATCTCGTATTCCCCATTTTTGTCATCCTCCTCGTGCTGCTGATTTTTGGTAAATCGAGTGTTTTCTCAAGGAACTCTCTCTAACAAATAATAGCATAAAAACGCTTGTTTGGTTTCAGAAAAAAAGAAAAAATTTTTGTGTTGGCTGCGCCGCCGCAGGCCCGGTTTTTCTGTTTTTTTATTCGTAAAGCTATATCTTTCGCGGAGGATCTATGATAAAATAAAAAATGTTGTCCGAAGCGAAAATTTGTTTTTCCCGGAACATTTTTGGAAAAAAGAGTCTGTTCTCATTGAGGCCACAGAAAAGAAGCCGGAAGCATGGGCAGCTGTCCGGTGGAGCTTGTCGGGGCTGCTGCCGCAAAAGCAGCCGGAATACCCAGGCTCTGCCACCTGTTCCCCCGTCTCCTTTCCCTGTGTGGGGGGCCGGCTGTGTGGCTGCTGTGTCATGGAAAGGAAGATAGAGATATGGCGAAAAACCATAAATTCACCTCCGGCCTGGCTTTCCGGATGATTTGCGGCATCCTGATCCTGCTCTGTACCTTCAATTTGACGATCAGTGTGATCGGCTATATCGGTTTCACGGATACCTTGACCAGTGAATACAATGATGCGGCCTTCCGCACTGCGGAAACGGCTGCTACCCTGGTGGATGGGGATAAGATCGATCATTACCTGGAAAAGGGCATGCGGGATCCGGATTACAGGAGCCGCTGGCAGCGTATGGATGTGCTTTGCCAGAAGCAGCAGGCCACGCTGATTTATGTGATCGCTGTGGATACCTCTGATTACGGCCGCTTCCTTTCGGTTTTCAATACGGTGAACGATGCCAGCGGCTATAGCCCCTGGGAGGTCGGCTATCTTCGGGATACCACCAATGAGGAATACCGCCAGATCTATCAGAATATTTATGAAAACGGCCTGGAGCAGGGAACTGTGGTGCGGACCAGCGGCCTGAACGGCCGGGAGCCCCACATCACCTCCCTGATCCCCATTAAAAACTCCCAGGAGGAGGTCACGGCCATCCTCTGCGTGGAGCGGCCCATGTCCGGCCTGAAATCCGGCCGGGAAACCTATCTGAACAGCGTCGCCTATGCCACGATCTCCATGGCGATCCTTTCTGCTTTGCTGGTGGCGTTTTATCTGAAGCATGAATTCGTGCTGCCCGTCCGGAAGATCATCAAGGAGGCAAAGCGCTTTGCCAAAGAGAACCGGGGCTACAGCGGGACGAGCCTGATGAAGCTCAGTAAGATCCGGGAGATCTCGGAGCTGGGCTCTTCCGTGGCAAAGATGGAGAAGGATATTCTTAAATATATGGAAAACCTGACCCAGGCTACGGCAGAGCGGGAGCGGCTGGCAACAGAGCTTTCCCTGGCGGCAAGCATTCAGGCCAATATGCTGCCGAAGGTATTCCCGCCCTTCCCGGAACATCCGGAGCTGGATATCTACGCCAGCATGACCCCTGCCAAGGAGGTAGGCGGGGATTTCTACGATTATTTCTTCATTGATGAAGAGCAGCTGTGCCTGATTATTGCCGATGTCTCCGGCAAGGGTGTCCCTGCAGCCCTCTTCATGATGCGCTCCATGATCCTGCTGAACAGCCGGGCGCAGCAGCAGGGGGGCTCCCTGGAGCAGCTCCTGGAAGATACGAACGTGCTCCTTAACAAGAACAATGAGGACGATATGTTCGTCACCGTCTGGTTTGGTATCCTGAACATCAAAACCGGGCAGGTGCGGGCTGTGAATGCCGGTCATGAATGGCCCATCATCCGCAAGCCCAATGGGGAATTTGAGATCCTCCGGGATCAGCACGGCTTTGTTCTTGGCCCCCTGCCGGAGGTGAAATGCTTCGAATACAGCTTCACGCTGGAAAAGGGCAGCTCTCTCTTTTTGTATACGGATGGGCTTCCCGAAGCCTCTGACCGACAGGAAGAAATGTTTACCATCCAGCGGATCCTGGATGCCCTGAATCGGCAGCCGGATGTCAGCTCTGAGGAGCTGCTGCACAATGTTTCCGCAGCGGTGAAGGATTTCGTGGGGACAGCAGAGCCCTTCGATGATATGACCATGCTTTCGATCCGCTATTATTAGCCTGCATTTTTAACTTCGCAAACTGCTTCGCTTCCTTGGTTACTTTGGAGGAGGCAAACAGAAATAAATTTACGGAAGGTGTGTTTGAAATGAAAAAACTCGCTGCATTGCTCTTGTGCTGCTGCCTCTTTTTGAGTGCCTGCGGCAGCCCCCAGGAAGAGGCTCCTGCGGATCCGCCGGAGGTCTCTGTGGAAGGCGAAACGGAAAATGATGTGGAGCCCACTCCTCCTGAGAACGAAGAGCCCGAAGAATCCGGGGAAGCTGATGGGGAAGAAGGCGTTTTGATCAACCCCCTGCCCGTGGATATCGATATCAATAATCTGACGGATTGCACCGTCGCCGTATCCATCCAGGAAGGCGGCATTTATCTGGATGACGATGGCGCCATGCAGATGGATGTGGAAGTATTCATCTACGAATATTATGATATGGTCGATATCGCCACCATGAAAGAGGGCGATACCATTCTTCTCCGCCAGGAAGAAGTTCTGGTGGAAAGCCTGGAGCAGGATGAAAACGGCCGTATTTTCATCAATGGCGGCATCGAAGCCGGCGGCTATGAGCTGACCAGCGGCGACGGCAGCGGTATCTTCTTTGAAAGCGGCATGAATGACCACAAATACTGGCAGAGCATCGGCAGCACCACGCTGCGGGTGAACGGTGATGAATTCGTCTACAGTGATCAGTCTGATCTGGAAAAAGGCGAGGTCACCTATTTGGCCGGCGATTTCCTTCAGCCGGATTCTCCCATCGAATATGATTTCAACCCCAACAATACGCAGATCGTGATCCAGGATGGTCAGATCATCGCCATGATCCGTGTTTATATCCCCTAAACCGCTGCTGCGGCAGGAGATACTGCATACGTTGAAAAAGGCACACTTCCCCGGGAAGTGTGCCTTTTTTTGCAGTTTTTCCTTGACGCCGCCTTCCCGAAGGGGAAAGCAGCTTTTTACGGGCTGCCTTGGGTTTTGGGCTCAGGCTCTGGGACTGCTTTTTCGGAAGAGCTTGTGGAAAAGCATCATCAGCGCAGGCCAGCCTGCCATGATCAGCAGGAAGATCAGGAAATGACTGAGGCCGGCGGAGAGCTGGGGCTCCAGAGAAACAAAGAGTGCGGGCAGCAGTAGCTTGTGCAGGAGCAGCAGCAGAGCCATGCCACCGGCAAAGAGCAGGGCCCGGTACAGGAAGCCGCCGCGGATCTCAAAGCGGATGCAGCGCCGTTCCAGCAGCCAGCCCAGCAGGGTTCCGCTATAGATGCCCACCACCTTCCCACTGCCGGGGCAAAAGAGCAGGATCAGCCCGGCCAGCGCCAGGCCCAGCAGGCAGAGCAGCCAATCCCATTTTTCATGGCTTTCCACCCAGTTCAGCAGGAAGGAATTCAGTGCCACCACCAGGCAGGAGGCAGCGATGCCCACCAGCACATCCTGAGGCGTATGCACGCCCAGCCAGTTTCTGCCGAAGGCAGTGAGCAGGGTCAGCAGGATGCAGAGGATCAGCAGGGCCTTTTTTTGCCGCAGGCGGGCAGCCAGCCCCACATAAACAGAGGTGGAGAGCATGGTGTGGCCGCTGGGGAAGGAATAGCCGCTGGCAGCGGTATAGGGCTGAAGGCGGGCATCCCGAAGGAAGGGGCGATCCACCCGGAAGATGTTTTTCAGACCCTGATTGAAAAGATAGGCACCGGAAAAGTTCAGCAGAAGGAAGCTCCCGTCTTTCTTGCTGATGCACCAGTAGATCAGCGCCAGAAGCCCCAGCGCCAGGCTGCTGCCCATGAGCTCGGAAAAGAAAAGAAGGAACGCATTGAGCCAGGTCGGTGCGGCTTCCCGCAGCTGCTGCAAAAAGAATAAGTAGTTCAAATCCACGATCATTTCTCCTTTCTTGGCTCAGCTTCTGCTTTTCGAAAAAAGCAGCCGAGGCAAAAACAGTATACCACAAATGCGGAAAAAAGGCTTGCAGCCGAGGGGGTTTTTTTCTTTTTTCCTCAGGCATCCCGGCAGAGCAGGCAGTGGGAAAAGAAAAGACAGGCCGAGAAGGCCTGTCTTTTGCTGCATCTGTTCAGAAAAGCGATCACCCCAAAACAGGGAGGGAAAAAGCTCCCCCTGAGAGGATGGCTTATTTTTTGCTTTTGGCGGATAAACGAATTTTTTTCGCCATGCTGATGTAGATAATGAGGATCGCCAGATTGCAGAGATTGAGGATCGCAGTCAGCAGATCTGTGAAAAGGTTCACGCTGTTGAACAGCGCAGAGATCGAGGACAGAGTAGCAATGGCGTAGAGCACGCACATGACAGTGCCCAGAACGATGTGCCCTTTTTTGTTACCGGGGGCAGCGGAAATGCGGATGCCTTTGATTGCCAGGAAGAGATTGACCAGATGGATCAGCAGATTGATGATCAGGATGATGATCAGGAAGCTGAGCACCTGTTCCTCAAGGGCAGCATTTGCCAGACCGGGCAAATTCTCCGGGGCGAGATCAAAACGGAAGAAGGTTATCAGGGAATTGATTATGCTGACGGCAATGATTAAAACCCAGAAGATGCAAAAATCCTTAAAGGTCTTCAGCTGTTTTTTTGTTTCTACTAATGTGCTTTTTGCTGCCATGTTTTCAAACCTCCAAAATAGATAAAGATGCGCGGCCCGGGCGCCTCCCGGCGGGAAGAAACTCTGCTTTTCGGGGGCTGCCTTTAGCTGAAAACGCCCAAAACATGTATAGTTTTGGGCGTTTTTGGTGCGCCAAAAGGGATTCGAACCCCCGACCCACGGATTAGAAGTCCGTTGCTCTATCCTGCTGAGCTATTGGCGCAGGTCTGGAGCGGGTGATGGGAATCGAACCCACGTAGCCAGCTTGGAAGGCTGGAGCTCTGCCATTGAGCTACACCCGCATGATTTTCTTCAAAAGGAACTTAGCCTATATAGTATAACTGATTGGCTGCAAAAGTTCAAGCATTTTTTCTGCCACAAGGGGAGATTTGCCTGCATATATTGTGATAGCCCCGGCCTGCAAACGAAAAGGAGATGATGTATATGGATAATCGCTGCTATGGTCTTGAATCCCAGATGGAACGCTGTATGCCCCGCCACTGCTGGCCCATGTTCTGTTGGGGGCCGCCCCTGTGTTGGCCAATGTCCTGGATTTGCCCTTCCTTTCCCGGAGCGCCCGCCCCGCAGCGCCAGCCCCGCCGGGAAGCGGAGGCCTGCGGAGCCTGGCGATGCTGCCCTGGGGAGGAGAAGCCCGGGGACTCTTGCCCGGAGAGCTCTTCGCCCGGGGAGGATTGCATCTGGGAAAAGCAGAGCTGCGACCCGGCTGTGGGCACCGGAGAGCAGGAGATCCGGGCAGAATTCAGCCTGCCGCCGGGCTGCCGCATCCGGCAGGTCCGAACAGAGCTTGCTGCCCTGCGCTGGCTGAGCCCGGATCGCTTTGCGCTGGATCTGCACTTTTTTCTGGAATACCATGACCGCTGCTGCCGCATAAGGCGGGAAGAGGAGCGCCGCAGCCCTTGCTTCTCCTGGCGACAGCGCTGCCTTCCCCAGGCCAGCCTGCTGGGGCGGCCCAGTTACCGGCAGGAGGGGACGAGGCTGTTTCTGAAGCAGAGGATACTGCTTTCCTGTTAGATCTTTTCTGAGAGGCTTTTCTAAGCGTCTGTTTTGGCAGGAGCCGCTTCCCCGGACGGCCTTTCTTCTGCAGCGGGAAGCTTTTCCGCTGCGGAACCGGGCTTTTTTTCCACCACAGAAGCGATCATGCAGGCGATCAGAATGATCCCTCCCATGATCTGCCGGGGAATGAAGCGTTCATTCAGCAAAACGGTGCCGAAAAAGGCGGCAAAAAGGGTTTCCGAGGTGAAAAGGATGGAGGCCGGGGTAGGCTCCAGCACTTTTTGGGCTGCGGTCTGCACCAGGAAGCCCAGGCCCGTGCCCAGTGCGGCGGTGAATAAAAGGGAGTGCAGCACACTGGGGGGGAATTGATCGGCTGTGGGCAGGGGCTCAAAGAGAAGGGCGGCCAGGATCAGCAGCAGTGTGCAGGTGAAGATCTGCAGTGCGCTGATGAGCAGGCTGTCGTAGAGCTTGGTATAATGATCCAGCACCAAAAAGTGCGCAGCATAGCCCAGTGCTCCGGCCAGAACCAGCAGATCCCCCCGGTTGATGTGCAGGTTCGCATCCAGCGAAAGGGCGGCCAGCCCCACAAAGGCCAAAAAGGCCACCAGCAGCTGCCAGGCTTTCAGCTTCTTCGTAAAGAACCAGCTGATCAGGGGGATAAACACAACGTAAATGCCGGTGATAAAGGCAGAATTGCTGGCAGTGGTTATATTGAGCCCCAGGGTCTGCATGGCATAGCCGAAGGCCAGGGGCAGGCCGATCCAGAACGCATCCCGCAGATTCACCAGGCTTAGCCCTTTCAGCCTGGGCAGATTCAGCAGGAGCATGATCAGGCTGGCCAGGCTGAAGCGGCAGGCCAGAAACCAGAGGGGCGAAAGGATCTCCATGGAGTTTTTCATGATCACGAAGGAAAAACCCCAGATGGCAGTGGTGCAGAGAATGCTGATAACGGCAAAAGCCTTTTTTTGCTTGATGGATAAAGACACGGAACTATTCTCCCTTGGATGCAGCATTTTTTAATTATAGGGCGGCATCTTTCTTTTTGTCAATATCACGAAAAGTTTTCTGCTTCGGTGCTGCTGCCATGGTGGCCTGCATATGCTGGAGTGGAGGGATGCCAATGAGAGTTTTTTTCCGGGCCCTGCTGCCGCCGTTTTTGCTGCTTCTGGCCGGGCTGTGGGCTTTGGCCCTGCTGCTGCAGGGAGAGTGGCAGCTGGATCTTCGTCTGCCCTTTTGGCTGTGGCTGGCTGCTCTGCCTCTGTGTGCGGGCTGCAGCCTGGGTTCTGCCTGGCCGGAGCTTTGGCGCAGAGCTTCCCTGCTGAACGGGGGCTTCTGGCTGCTGCTTCCGGCCCTGTTGCTTTTGTTTTACAAAATCCACCTGCCCTGGCTGCTTTTGCTTTTGTCGGGAGCAGCAGCTGTACTGCTTTCTGTACTGGGGGCCTGGCTGGGGCTGGGTTTTGCTCTGGCCCGTGCGGAGCTGAAAAAGGAAGAGCCTGACTGAAGAGAGCCGGCCTGAGCTGCCCAGAAGGAGAAAAGAAAACCCACCGCCCGCACTGATGCAGACAAATCTGTAAGATAGCAGAACATAGCATGCTTGATCTGCCCTTGGACAAAGGAGTATCTTGCCGGAGACGAAAATCCTCGCCATCTCCCATGACCCGGTAATAGGTTTGCAGCATTACATCGGAGCAAGAATCTATCTGAGTTGGAACGGTTGCGGCTGGTGGTCGCAAAACAGGAGATAGAGATCGCTCGCTTAAGAAAAGGATATTGGGAGGAAGGAGCTGGTGCAGGCAAGGCGTACGTTGCTGGACGAGATGCGAGTTTGAAATCATCGAAATTCTAAAAGCGAAATATCCAATTGTTTTTCTCTGTCAGCTCACGGGAGTCAGTAAAGCCGGTTACTACAAATGGAAAAACCGCCAGGGAACACTGAACCAGTATGAGAAAAGCAGGCTCCTGTTCGAGCAACATGAGAAACATCCTTCTCATTCCTCGACTTTGCTCTGGGTACTGCGGAGAATCTTCCTGAGTTATCGGATGAGTATGTGGATTTCTTCAATCACAGGCGG
This sequence comes from Bacillota bacterium, assembly GCA_030528765.1. Lineage (GTDB taxonomy): Bacteria > Bacillota > Dehalobacteriia > UBA4068 > UBA4068 > RGIG3155. Next base: position 3,503 of record JAUMYD010000002.1, on the reverse strand, counting down.
CCTGCGGCCGCTCTGGCTTATAAAAGCCCAGTTCAGTACAAGACCGAACTGGGCTTCTAATGCTATGGGTTTTATTGTCTGCCTTTGCTTGACAGGTGCACCTGCACTGATGCAGATGGTGGGTTTGTCGTTTCAGGGATTGGCCTCCGGGCCGAAGGGCTTACTGCTGGCAGCAGACCATGGCCACGGTGTTCACGATATCATCGATGGAGCAGCCGCGGGAGAGGTCATTGACGGGTTTGTTCATGCCCTGGAGCACCGGGCCGATGGCTTCAGCACCGCTGAAGCGCTGAACAGCTTTGTAGCAGGCATTACCGGTTTCCAGGCCGGGGAATACCAGAACATTGGCATGGCCGGCAACAGGACTGCCGGGGGCTTTGAATTCGCCCACGGAGGGAACGATGGCAGCGTCCAGCTGCAGCTCGCCATCTACCATCATATCAGGGTATTTTTCCTTCGCGATGCGGGTAGCTTCGGTAACTTTGTCCACCAGCTCATGCTTGGCGCTGCCCTTGGTGGAGAAGCTGAGCATGGCGACCTTGGGTTCTTCGATCCCGGCGATGTCCTTGGCGGTCTGCGCGGTGCACCAGGCCACTTCAGCCATCTGGTCAGCAGTGAGGGTGGGGTTCACAGCGCAATCTGCAAAGACAAGCAGTCCGTTTTCGCCGAACTGGGTGGCAGGCGTCAGCATGAGGAAGGCGCCGGAAACAGCGGAGATGCCGGGCTTGGTTTTAATGATCTCGAAGCCGGGGCGGAGCACATCACCGGTGGAATTCTGGGCACCGGCCACCATGCCATCGCAGATATTCTTATAGACCATCATAACGCCGAAATACAGGGGCTTCAGCATGGTTTCCCGGGCTTTTTCGATGGTCATGCCCTTTTTCTCGCGGAGCTTGCAATAGGTTTCCGCGAAATCATCATACCATTCGGAGGCAGCGGGATCCACGATGTTTACGCCGGTCAGATCAGCGCCCACTTCTGCTGCGACCTTCTGCACTTCTTCCACATTTCCGACCAGGCTGATGCGGGCGATTTTTTCCTTCGTGAGGATCTCAGCTGCTTTAACGGTACGTTTTTCGGTTCCCTCTGCCAGGACGATGTGTCTGTCGGCTTTTCTGGCTCTTTCGCGAATGCTTTCGATCAGGCTCATGAATAAATTCCCTCCATAAATTAAATTAAGTTGATGTTCGGTACATGCCTCACTGTTTGTTGTGTTTCCGCTGCGGCAAGCTCAGCGGGCAAAAATCCATAAAAATATTATACCCTAAGTGTCCAGCTTGTGCCAGCCTTTTTCTATTTGTCAGAAAATTAAATTGTGATTATGCTGTGGTATTGATTTAGCAAATTAAATCACTGGCATATTGCTTATTGAAAAAGCTAAAATTTTTATGTATAATAGGAGCCGCAAAATATCTTGGCCGGAGCGGTCGACACATATCTCAGGAGGAAAAGAATTATGAAAAAAACGATGCTGCTGCTAATGCTTTGCCTGCTTGGCCTTTCTATGCTGCTCTGCGGCTGCGGCTCTGCCGATGGGGAAAGTGACTTGGCCTATATTCAGGATAAGGGCGTTATGATCATTGGGATCACGGATTATGAACCCATGAACTACCGGGATGCTGATGGGGAGTGGACCGGCTTTGATACCGAATTTGCACAGGCTGTCTGTGAGAAGCTGGGCATTACCCCGGAATTTATCGAGATCAGCTGGGATAACAAGATCCTGGAGCTGGATGCGAAGAGCATCGATTGTGTCTGGAACGGCATGACAATGACGGATGAAGTCCTCAATGCCATGAGCTGTTCTCAGCCTTACATCAACAATGCACAGGTCGTTGTGATGAATGGTGATCTGCTGGCAGATTATGACACGGTGGAGAGTCTGGTGGATCTGCGCTTTGCTGCGGAAGCCGGTTCCTCCGGCGAAAAGGCCATTTTGGAAAACGGCCTGGATGGGGATTACATTGCAGTGGGCAGCCAGGCTGATGCCCTGCTGGAAGTTGCCAGCGGCTCTTCGGATGCCTGTGTGATCGATATTACCATGGCAGCTGCCATGACCGGTGAAGGCACCAGCTATGCGGATCTGGCTTTCGGCATTCCGCTGACCAGTGAAGAATATGGCATTGGCTTTCGTAAGGGCTCTGATACGGCTGCCGCTGTGGATGCCATCATCGATGAGCTGGTGCAGGAAGGCTTCATTCAGGAGCTGGGCGAAAAATATGAGCTCAGCGGTGCCCTGGTGATCAATCAGTAAAACTTTGAAGAGCAAAAGGAAGGGGGCCTTTTTTGGTCCTCTGCCTTTGTTCTATGGTTAGGATGTGATGGATTTGTTTTGGGAGATCAATTCCAGCCTTCTGCTGGGCTTTGGTATGACGCTGGGCATCTTTGTCCTGACGCTGCTGGGTGCCCTGCCGCTGGGCCTGCTGATCTGCTTTGGCTCCATGTGCAGGTGGCATCCGCTCCGCTGGTTCTGCCGGACACTGGTCTGGATCATTCGCGGCACTCCGCTGATGCTGCAGCTGATCGTGATCTATTTCGGGCCCGGCCTGCTTTTTGATTGGCCGCTCCTGCCCCGCTTCATTGCGGTCCTGGTGGCATTCATCATCAATTATGCCTGCTATTTTTCGGAGATCTACCGGGGCGGCATAGAAGGTATTTCCCGCGGGCAGTATGAAGCCGGTGAGGTCCTGTGCATGAGCAGGCGGCAGGTTTTTTTTAAGGTGATCCTGCTGCAGGTGATCAAGCGCATCGTGCCGCCTATGAGCAATGAGATCATCACGCTGGTGAAGGATACTTCTCTGGCCCGCACCATCTCTGTGTATGAGATCATCTGGAATGCGCAGGTCTACATCAAGAGCGAGGGGCTGATCTGGCCGCTTTTTTTCACCGCTGTTTACTATTTGGCCTTTAACGGCCTGCTCACGCTGGTTTTCGGCTATATCGAAAAGAAAATGTCTTATTTTAAGGTGTAACTATGACGATATTGGAAGTAAAACAGATCTATAAGAAATTTGGGAGCACCCGGGTCCTGCAGGATATAAATTTCTCTCTGCAGAAGGGGGAGGCTCTGGCCATTATCGGCAGCTCCGGCAGTGGGAAGACCACCCTGCTGCGCTGTCTGAATTTCCTGGAAACGCCGGATGCCGGGCAGATCTGGGTAAAGGATAAGTGCGTTTTTGACGCAGAAAGCCCGGAGCCGCAGAATGAAGAGGAGCTTCGGAGAAAGCGGCTTCATTTTGGCCTGGTCTTTCAGTCCTTCAATCTGTTTCCGCAGTATACGGCTTTGCAGAATGTGATGCTGGCGCCGCAGCTGCTGGCAAAGGGAAAGCACCGTGATAAGCAGAAATACCACATGATCCTGGAAAAGGTGGAGGAGGAGGCCCGGGACAGGCTGGAGCAGGTGGGCCTTTCCAATCGCCTGCATTCCTATCCGCACCAGCTTTCCGGCGGACAGCAGCAACGTGTGGCCATTGCCCGGGCACTGGTGCTGCGGCCGGATA
>JAUMYD010000197.1 GCA_030528765.1 Bacillota bacterium | reverse complement strand
TCATTCATTTCGCATCCTCCATAGATCATCTTTCTTTCATTGTTCATCCTGTGGCATGCCATGCCTGCCCTGCAGAAAGAGCAAGCTTTCAAGTAGTATACTATAAGAAAAAGGGACTGTCAATTCGTTCCGGCAGTGATCTTCCCCGGAAAGGTTCGGGCAGCTACCCTATTTCTGCATAGAAAGATAGTCCAGATACCCCTGCAAAACATAAGCAGCAGCCAGCTTGTCAATCACCTGTTTCCGCTTTTTCCTGGAAGCATCCCCTTCCAGGAGCACCCGTTCGGCAGCCACGGTGGAAAGGCGCTCGTCCCGATAGCTGAGCTTCAAGCCAAAAGCCTCTGCGCAAGCCTGCCCAAATTCCCGCGCCATATCCACGGAAGGGCCCGCAGTACCGTTCATATTCAGCGGAAGGCCCACCATCAGCTCCTCCACTTCGTATTCCTCAATGATTTTCCGCAGAGCCTCCAGATCCTCCTCCAGAGTGGAGCGGCGAAGCGTACAGAGGCTCTGGGCAGTCAAACCCAGGGGGTCGCTGACGGCAATGCCGATGGTTTTTGTTCCGACATCCAAACCTAAAATACGCATGAAAAGCCTCCTAACAAAAAGATAAGCAAAACCAGGGGCAAGCGGCGATACAATAGCCGCAGTAAATGCACTTTTCTTTTTCCCATTGTGCGCTTCCGTCCTCACCGATGCGCATAGCACCGGCGGCACAGCGTTCCACACAAGCTCCGCATCCATGACAGCGTGGCTCCTTATCAAAGGCAATGTTCCGATCCAGCAACGGAAGGGAAGCCGCTTCCTCCGGTTCTCTTCCTTCAAACCAGCCCAAATTCGTACGAAGTTCCCTGCTATCTTTGCAGCCAACAGCCACCGCATCCAGAGCCTGCTGAGAAAAAGCCCATTCCAAAGCCTGCCGAGCCTGGTGCATCAGGGCACCCCCTCCCAGCGCCTTCATACTGAAAATCCCCTTTCCGGCTTTCCCGGCCCTGCGAATGGCGGAGAGCATATCCCCCACGCACCCATCCAGAATACCGATGCCAGACATATTAAGCAACGGGTGAACGATATCAATATTTTTCTGCTCTGCAGCCCAGGCTACAACTGCTGCGCTGTGGGTGGAAATGCCAACAGCCCGGATTACGCCATTGGCTTTAGATTCCTGCAGGATGCGCCAGGCACCCTCCCGTTCCTGAAAATCTTCCACATCCCGAACTTCATGGAGCAAAAAGATATCCAGCTGGTTTCGCCCCAGGGCAAGGCGGGCATCCTCCACAGCCCAGGCTGCTTCCTGATCCGTATAGCCATAGGTCTTTGTGGAGACTACAATGCGCTGCGGATCCTCCAGCCGATCCAGAGCTGCTTTGATATAAGGATAGGTCTGGTACTGTTCCGCAGTATCCACAAAGTTTATACCGGAAAGAAAGGCCTGATAAAGGATATCCGCCCCCTGTTCCACCGGCAAATTTGCGCAGAGCGGCCCCATTGTCAGGCTGCCGAAGCATATCCGGGAAACCGAAATTCCCGTTTTCCCCAGAACACGATAGTCCATAGTTTCCCCTTTCCCTGGCCCGTTACGGAATAAAAGCACAAACGACAGAAGGGAATATCCATCAGAAGTTCTCCCGGCAATGTGCTGCAAAAATCCAGGCCTTTCACAGAAAAATACGGGGCGAAGGATCCGCCCCGTAGAAATTTACTTTTTTCCCTTCAAATAGCTGGAAACCAGTTCTTCGATCAAATCATCCCGGTCTACGCGGCGAATCAGGCTGCGCGCCTGTTTATAGCTGGTTATATAAGCGGGATCACCGGAAATAAGATAACCAACCAACTGATTGATAGGGTTATATCCTTTCTCCGATAAAGCATCATATACCCGATTCAGAACATCACCGGGGTTTAATTCTTCCTCGGCAATCACATCAAAAGCCATTGTTTCATCGCCGGAAAAGGTTCCGAATTGGAATTCACCTGTCATGCGTCATCCCCCTTTTTAGTAAAGCTAGTTGGGCCATATCCATAATATAAATATTCTCTCTCCTTATAGGCAATCCTTCTGCCCATACAAAAGGAAACTTTAGGAAAGAATTCCACGCAGCAATTCTTCGGCCTTCGCCAAGGCTGCCTGCAGCTTCTCCGGCTCCGTGCTCTTCCCGCCGGCCTGCGCCATATCCGCGCGACCACCGCCGGAACCACCGCAAACTGCTGCGATTTCTTTGATCAGCTTGCCGGCATGGAGCCCCTTCTGCTGAGCTGAAGGCGCCACGGAGACTACAAACTGGGATTTATCTTCCAGGGCAGCAGCCAGAACGATCACAGCATCTGCCAGCTTATCCTTGAGCATATCCATGATATTGC
>JAUMYD010000056.1:608-10300 GCA_030528765.1 Bacillota bacterium | reverse complement strand
TTTGATCATTCAGGGCAGCGTTTTCAGCAGCTTTTCCTCCCGGAGCCGCTTTGGCAATGGATTCCCGGGGCTGCCCGCAGAAGGTGCAGAAGCTGCTTTCCCCGGGAATGACAGCGCCGCAGGTGGAACAAATGCTCTCCTGCATTATTCCGGGGGAAGTCTTTACAGGTTTGTCATTGGAAAGGTTTTTTTTTGCTGCGTCTGTGGCCTGGCCGCAAATGATGCAGAACTGGCAGCCTGCCAGCAGCTCAGCACCGCAATTGGAGCAGAGCGGCGTATTGCTGCTGCCGGAGCTGCTCTCTGCCGCTTTTGTCTGGGGCAGAGGCTCTGCCTGCGGCTGGGACTGGGGCTGGGGCTGAGGCTGGGTCCGTGCCTCGGCAGGCTCTTCCTCCGCTTGAGAGATGGCGGCCTGCAGTGCGGAATTCAGGTCAGGGTATTCTTCCTGTTTCCCGGAATCTGCCTGACGAAGCTGCACCTTATTGGCTTCCGCGATGGCAGCGGCCAGGGCTGCTTCCCGGGCCGCTTCCCGGGCTGCGGCTTTTTCTTCTTTCTCTTTCAGGCGCAGGGCTTTTCTTTCCTTTCGGCTGAGCAGGAACTCGGCTTCCTCTTCATCCTCCTCCAGATCCGGAAACAGGTGGGGATCCTGCGGCTCCGGAGCTGCTTCCGGCTGTGCGCCGAAGGGAGCTGTCTGCCGGGCCTGGGCCGCCTGCCTGGCCAGCGCTTCCTGCCGGGCAGCGTGGCTGGCGGCAGATTCGTTGGGCCCGGGCTCCTGGGGGCAGGTAGAGTGGATGAAATTGACGATCATCGCCCGTTCCTCATCCGAATGCGCTTTATAATACATATTGACCATAGCAGCGTCACCATGGCTGCGAACCCATTGTTCCTCCACTCGTTTAGGGTCACTGTTTCGTTCTGTTTTTCCCTGAAAGGAGAAAAGATATACAATGAGGGCCAGACCGATGAGGCCGATGAGCGCAAAAATGATCATCTGCATAGTGGGTGAAACCTCCTGTATCACGGGGCAGGGGGTCTGCGCTGCTTTCGTGGCCGTGCAGACCCCTGCTCTCGGGGATTCTTAATTTATTTTGCCAGCGCGTAGATGGCGCGGGCATAGATCTTTGCCAGCTCCAGGAAATTGGCCTGGGTGATGAATTCATTGGGCTGGTGGACCAGATTGGGCTCACCGATCTTCTCCGGGCCAAAGGCCAGGCAGTTGGGGAAGGTCTTTGCATAGGTGCCACCGCCGATCATAAGCGGGGGGGTCATATCGCCGGTGAATTCCCGGTAGACGCCCAGCAGCTTCTGGGCCAGGGGATGTTCTTCGCCCAGGTAGAGGGGGTTCTGTGCCAGCCAATCGCCCAGGAGCAGGCCATGGGGGGCTACTGCTTTTTCCAGCATGGCAAAGATCTCATCCTCGGTATGCTCATAAAGGAAGCGGATATCGCCCAGCAGCTTTGCGCCCTTTTCATCCAGATGCAGCACGGAAGGAACGCTGGTCAGGCGGCCTTTCTCCGTTTCTTCGGCAATGCCCAGGCCTGCGCCGTAGCGATCATCCTCATAGAGTGCGCCCAGGCTGCGGAGGAAATCCGCACCGCCGCCCTGCAGCTCCAGGCCGTTCAGGAAGCGAACCAGCTTCATCAGGGCATTTTCGCCCTGCTCCGGCATGGAGGCGTGGGCAGCGTGGCCGCTGGCCTTCACGCGGAGCGTATCAGCGCTCTGCTCCACGCTGATGCCTTCTGCCGGGGCGGGAAGCTCTTTGCCGGCGGGCCAGGAGAGGATCGCGCAGGCTTCACCGGGCACCACGTTTGCCACGGAGCCGGATTCCATCTGCAGCAGGCAGGGTGCGGCGGCTGCATCCCAGCTCTTGCTGAGGGAATAATGCGCCACGCCCTTTTCTGCCACGATCAGCGGGAATTCCGCATCCGGGGAGAAGGAGCAGGCGGGGGGTGCATATTTCGTCAGGTAATGGCTCATGCAGGCCATGCCGCTTTCCTCATCGCAGCCCATGATGAAACGAACGGTTTTGTTCATTTTGATGCCGCAATCTGCCAGGGCCAGTGCGCCATACATGGCAGCCACCAGGGGGCCCTTATCATCCAGGGTGCCGCGGGCAACGATCCTGCCATCCACCACCACGGGGCTGAAGGGATCGGAATCCCAATCCTTTGCCTCAGCGGGGACCACATCCAGGTGTGCCAGAATGCCGACCTGCTCTTCTGTTTCACCGGGCAGATCCGCAAAGCCGGCGTAGCCATCCACATTGTTGGCCTGGAAACCCAGGGTGGAGGACATGGCCAGTGCGTATTCCAGCGCATCGGCGATGCCCTGGCCAAAGGGGGCGCCCTCACCGGCAGGCTCTGCCTTTACAGAGGGGCAGGCCAGCAGGCCCATAAGATCACGTTCCATTTGCGGATAGTAAGCCTCCAGTACCTTATCAATGCGGGAAAAATCCATATCTGTCATTGTTTTCGCTCCTTTTTATAAAATTTATGCTGACCAGATCCTTGTGTAGGGGCTGGCGGCTTTTTACGCAGGAAGCCGCCTTTAGATAAACATATCTTAACTTCTAATAATTCTCCCCGTAGTGCCCGGTTCCTCTTTTTTCCTTATTATAATCCGTAAACGGACAGGCTTTCTTCACTGTGCCCGGGGCCCGGGGCAGAAATTTCTGCGCGGGCCATCTTCCCTTTTGCTGGGCTGTCAGCGAAGCCGATGGAGAGGGGCTTGTTCTGCGCATAAATTGCCCTCTCCATCCTCGCTGCGTTCGGCCGGCTCTCCCAGAGGGGGCGGAGCTTTCACTTTTATCTATAGAAAAGCAATAGAGAAGCAGGGACACGAATGCCTCTGCTGGCTGTTTTAGGATGCACAGCCTGCCCGGCTGTGGCTTTGTTTTCTTTTTCCAGTCTTTTTAGCAGGAGAAAGTAGGCTTCCGGCGAAATCTTGAATAGTGTTTATACAAGAAAATACGCTGTTTCGGAGAGCTGCTCTCCGGAGAAAGGAGGAGGCACAGATGCAGGATGAGATGCTTCAAAAGCAGGAACTGCTTTTTTCCCATCTGAGAAAGCTGGCCGGGAAGAAGGGGCTTTTGATCGCCTTTTCCGGCGGTGTGGATAGTATGATGCTGGCTGCAGCAGCGCTTCGGGCTGCTTTGCCCCGTGTAGAGCTGGCCTTTTGCAATAGCCCCCTGCAAAGCCGGGCAGAGCTGCTTGCGGCCAGGGCCGGTGCGGAGGAGCTGGGCCTGAAGCTGCATGTGTTGGAGCTGGAGCCCCGCCTGCTGCCGGAGGTGCAGATGAACCAGCGGGAGCGTTGCTATTACTGTAAGCGGCTGATCTTTTCCACCCTGCTGGAGCTGGCAAAAAGTCTGGGGCTGGCGGCATTGGCAGAGGGTGCGAACGGTGATGATCTTTCCATCCGGCGGCCCGGCCTGCGGGCCGGGGATGAGCTTTCCGTGGCACGCCCCTTGGCGGAGCTGGGCTTTTCTAAGGCAGAACTTCGCGCTCTGGCGCGGGATTGGGGCCTGAGCTGCTGGGAAAAAGCGGCAAGTCCCTGCCTGGCCAGCCGCTTCCCCTATGACACGGAGCTGAAGGACGAAATGCTGCGCCGGGTGGAGGCAGGAGAAGAGCTTTTGCAGAAGCTGGGCCTGCAGGATTTCCGCCTGCGCTGCCATGGGGATCTGGCCCGCATCGAATGCCTGCCGGAGCAGCTTTCGCTGCTGCTTTCCTTTGCCGGGGAGCTCTGCGCTTCCCTGCGGCAGCTGGGCTTTGCTTATATCACTTATGATTTGGAGGGATTTCACAGTGGCTCCTTTGATCGCTGAGCTTTTGTATATTGATGCACCCACTGGCCTGGCCGGGGATATGCTGCTGGCCGGGCTTCTGGATTGCGGTGCAGAGCTGGAACCCATTCTGCGGGAGCTGCGGAAGCTGGATCTGGGCCCCTGGGAGCTGAAGGCAGAGAAGATCTCTCAGCATGGCATCATGGCCATGCAGGTGGATATCGAATACCCCCACCAGCATCAGCACCGGCATCTTTCGGATATCCGGAAGCTGATCCAGGATGCGGGCTTCCCTCCGGCTGCGGAGGAGCGGGCCCTGCTTACCTTTCAGATCCTGGCTCAGGCAGAGGCTGCTGCCCACGGCTGTGATATCGAAGAGGTACATTTCCATGAGGTGGGCGCGGTGGATTCCATTCTGGATATCTGTGCTGTCTCCCTGGCTTTGCATCAGCTGCAGGTGGAGCAGGTGTATTGCTCAGAGCTGCCGCTGAGCCGGGGCTGGGTGGATTGTGCGCACGGGCGCCTGCCTGTGCCGGCCCCTGCTGTGGCCAATCTTCTGCTGGGGATGAAGGTGCATGGCAGCACTTTGGAAGGGGAGCTGATCACCCCCACCGGTGCCGCCCTGCTGAAGGCCATGGGGGCAAAGCAGATCCCGCCGCCGGCCTTCGGCATCCTTTGTCATGGACGTGGTGCGGGCCATCGGGAGCTGTCTCAGCCCAATGCTGTCCACCTGATCCTGGGGGATAGCGAGCGCCGTGTTTACCACCGGGATGTGGTGGATGTGCTTCGCACCAATATTGATGACAGCAGCGGTGAGACGCTGGCGGTGCTCTGGGAAAAGGCCTTTGCCATGGGCGCCATGGATATGTGCTACAGCCCGCTGCTGATGAAGAAAGGCCGCCCCGCCTGGCAGCTGCAGATGATCGTCCCAGAGGGACAGGCGGATAAATTTGCCTGCCTGATCTTTGCGGAAACCGGCTCCATCGGCTGCCGGGTGAACCGGGAACGCCGCTTGGTGGCGGAACGGAACATCATCAATGTCTACACCCAATACGGGAAGGTGGCGGTGAAGATCAGCGGCAATAACATTGCACCGGAGGCGGAGAGCGCCCGGGCTGCCGCTGCACAGGCCGGTGTCCCCTTTAAGGAAGTTTATGCGGCTGCCCTTACTGCCGCCTATAGTGAGCTCCGCGGGGAAGAGGGCTGAGCGCTGCCGGAATCACGGTTTTGAAAGACGAAGCCCCAGCCCAGCGGGGGGATGAAAATTTTCATTTGCCCTTGACAAGGCTGAAAGATGATGGTAACATGTGGGTGTCAAAAAGCCGGTATATGGCTTGAATACATATATTTCGTATGATGCTGCCGGGAGAGACTGCGGCTGGCCGCAGCGCCGAAGGGGATGCAAAAACTCTCAGGCTCCAGGACCGGCAGCGGACGAAACTCCGGAAAGTATCATGGCTTTTGCCATATCGCCGAAGAAGCAAACACGATCAGATGCATTGCCGACCGTGAAAATCTTTCAGGCTAATCAACGGAGGCAGGCTGTTTTGCTCTGCCTCCGTATTTTTTTTCAGGAGTGATTTCTTATGGGAAGCCCTGCCAAACAATGCGAACAAGCATATTGCAGCGGGGTCTATTTTTGTTTTTTGGGGATCTATCGTTTAATGTGATAGTTTGTATGCTTTATTGATAGACTATTGGCATCATCCCTTTTTATCTTAATTCTGATGGGAGGTAATCTGTTATGGAAGAAAAACTCTTACGCACGCCTTTGTATGACTGCCATCTGGCTGCCGGCGGGAAGATCGTTCCCTTTGCCGGCTATGAGCTGCCGGTGCAGTATGAGCAGAGCGGCGTCATCACCGAGCATATGGCCGTCCGGGAAAAGGTGGGTATGTTTGATGTTTCCCATATGGGGGAAGTCATCCTTTCCGGCCCGGATGCCCTGGCCAATCTGCAGAATCTGATGACCAATGATTACAGTGATCTGGCAGACGGCTTCGTCCGCTATAGCCCCATGTGCTATGAAAACGGCGGTGTTGTGGATGACCTGCTGGTGTATAAGCTGGAGGACAATCTTTATTATATCGTGGTGAATGCCTCCAACCGCCACAAGGACGTGGAATGGATGCAGAAAAATCTGAAGGGCGATGTGCAGCTGAAGGATATTTCCGATGAAGTGGCCCAGATCGCGCTGCAGGGCCCCCTGGCCGAAGCTGTGCTGAAGAAGCTGGCTGCGGAAGGCGATATCCCCCAGAAAAACTATACCTTCGTGCGGAAAGCCCCGGTGGGCGGCATTGACTGCCTGATCTCCCGCACCGGCTATACCGGTGAGGATGGCTTTGAGCTTTACTGCAGCAATGCGGAAGCCCCCGCTCTTTGGAACAAGCTGCTGGAGGCAGGCGCGGAATTCGGCCTGATCCCCTGCGGCCTGGGCGCCCGGGATACCCTGCGCATGGAAGCTGCCATGCCCCTTTACGGTCATGAGATGGATGAGAGCATCAGCCCCTGGGAGACCGGTCTGGGCTGGGCTGTGAAGATGGGGAAGGAAGATTTCATCGGCAAGGCTGCCATCGAAGCCATTGGCCGCCCCCGCGCCCGTGTGGGCCTGAAGATCACCGGCCGCGGCATCGTCCGTGAGCACTGTGATGTCTATGTGGGCGAGCAGAAGATCGGCCACAGCACCTCCGGGACCCACTGCCCCTATCTGGGCATGCCTGTGGCTATGGCGCTGGTGGATGCTGCCTTTAAAGAAGTGGGCACCCAGATGGAGGTGGAGGTCCGCGGCCGCAGGATCAGCGCTGAAGTGGTGAAGCTGCCCTTCTATAAGCGCGAGAAGTAATTGTCTTTTCCGGGGCCTGCCTGCCGGGATGCAGGCTTCCCATGGCAGAATAAGAAGAGAAAAAATTTAAACTATAAAGCAAAACTTTCAGGAGGGTATACAAATGAACATTATGCAAGGTCTGCTCTATTCCAAAACTCACGAATGGGTCAAAGTTGAAGGGGATCATGTTCGCGTGGGTCTCTCTGATTTCGCACAGCATGAGATGGGCGATATCGTTTTCGTGAATCTGCCCGAAGAAGGTGATATGCTCACCGCCGGTGAAGCCTTCACCGATATCGAATCTGTGAAAGCCGTTTCCGATGTATATGCTCCGGTGAACGGCCGCATCGTGGCTGTTAACGAAGAGCTGGCAGATGATCCGGCACTGATCAATTCTGATTGCTATGAAGCCTGGATCGTGGAGCTGGAAGAGATCAGCGGCCTGGATGAGCTGATGGATTCCGCTGCTTATGAGGCATTTGTGGCTAACGCGGAATAAGCCCGCTGCGCCACAGGCTGCCGAAGCCGGCAGCAGGGAAGGGATCGGGGCAGGCTGCAGCGGTAGAGGGCCCGGCCGCTCTTTTCCCAAAAAAGATAGCACCGCCAAAGGACGGGCCTGGCTTTTCCCGCCGGGCCCGTTTTTTAGAGCTTTTCACAACCAGACCAAAACAAGGAGGCTATCATGGGCCATTATGTGATTTCTACCCCTGCGGAGCAGCAGCAGATGCTCTCTGCCCTGGGCATGTCCTCCATGAAGGATCTGTTCCGGGATGCGCCCCAGGAATTGCTTTTGGAGCAGCTGGAGATCCCTGCCGGGAGATCCGAGCTGGAGGTTCGCCGGGCCATGGAGGGCCTGGCCGCAGAAAACAGTGTATTCTCTTCCATCTTCCGCGGCGCAGGTGCCTATGATCATTATATTCCCGCCATCGTCAGGCAGGTCACCAGCAAGGAAGAATTCGTCACCGCCTATACGCCCTATCAGGCAGAGATCAGCCAGGGCATTCTGCAATCCATCTTTGAGTATCAGACCATGATCTGCGAGCTCACCGGCATGGACGTAAGCAACGCCTCTGTTTATGACGGCGCCACTGCCGCTGCGGAGGCAGTCATCATGTGCCGCAGCCGCAAGAAAAACAAGGCTTTGGTCTCCGCTGCTCTGCACCCGGATACCATCAGCACCATTCAGTGCTACTGCCATTCTGCCGGTGTGCCGGTGGAGCTGATCCCCGTGAAGGAAGGCCGCACCGATCCGGAAGCCCTTTCCGGCCTGCTGACGGAGGATGCGAGCTGCCTGCTGCTCTCCAGCCCCAACTATTTCGGCCAGTGGGAGGACGCCGCTGCTTTTGCGGAAGCTGCCCATCAGGCCGGCGCAAAATTCATCCTGAACGTGAACCCCATCGCCCTGGGTCTCTTCCAGACCCCGGCAGAGCTGGGCGCGGATATCGCTGTGGGCGAAGGCCAGCCTCTGGGCATGCCTTTGGCTTTCGGCGGCCCCTACCTGGGCTTTATGGCCGCAAAGGCCGAGCTTACCCGCCAGCTGCCCGGCCGCATCGTGGGGGAGACCCTGGATGTGGATGGCAAACGGGGCTATGTGCTGACCCTGCAGGCACGCGAGCAGCACATCAAGCGTGAAAAGGCCAGCTCCAGCATTTGCTCCAACCAGGCGCTCTGCGCCCTGACCGCCTCTGTCTATCTGGCGGCAATGGGCCCGGAAGGTCTGGCGGAAGCTGCCCGCCAGTGCTGCAGCAAAGCCCATTATCTGGCTGCTGCCCTTTGCCGCATCCCCGGCGTGGAGCTGGTTTACAGCGGCGAGTATTTCAATGAATTCGTGATCCGTACGCCCTTCTGCGCCTGCGGGCTGGAAGGCTTCCTGGCAGAGCATGGTGTCCTCTCCGGCCTGCCTTTGGGCAATAAGCAGAGCCTCTGGTGCTGCACGGAAAAGAGCAGCCGGGCGGAAATGGATCGGGTCGCCGCACTGGTGGCACAGTATGCTGAGGAGGTGGCGAAATAATGGAACTGCTCTTTGAAAAAAGCCGCTGCGGCCGTGGGCTGAGCCTGCTGCCTGCCAGCGATGTACCGGAAGTTCAGCCTGATGCTGCCCTGCTGCGGGGTTCCGCGCCCCGTCTGCCCCAGCTTTCCGAAGCGGAGCTTTCCCGGCATTATACTGCTCTCTCCAAGCGGGCCCATGGTCTGAACGATGGTTTCTATCCCCTGGGCTCCTGCACCATGAAATATAACCCCAAGATCAACGATGAAATGGCCAATCTGCCCGGCTTCACCGGCATCCACCCCCTGCAGCCCGTTTCCAGCATGCAGGGCTGCCTGAAGGCGCTGGATGCGCTTTCCCAGCTGCTCTGCACCATCACCGGCATGGATGATATGACCTTCCAGCCTGCTGCCGGCGCCCACGGTGAATTCACCGGCATCGCCCTGATCAAGGCGTATCACGAATCCCGCGGCGATCTGGCCCGGAAGAAGATCATCGTGCCCGATTCCGCTCACGGCACCAACCCGGCTTCCGCCAACATGAATGGCTTTGCCGTGGTGAACATTCCCTCTGCGCCGGACGGCTGCATGGATCTGGAAGCACTGAAGGCAGCTCTGGGCCCGGATACCGCCGGCCTGATGCTGACCAACCCCAATACCGTCGGTAAATTCGATAAGAACATCACGGAGATCACCCGTCTGGTCCATGAGGCAGGCGGCCTCTGCTACTATGACGGCGCCAACCTGAACGCCGTTATGGGCGTGGTGCGCCCCGGCGATATGGGCTTTGACGTGATCCACCTGAACCTGCACAAGACCTTCTCCACCCCCCATGGCGGCGGCGGCCCCGGCTCCGGCGCAGTGGGCTGCAAAGCCCTGCTGGCCCCCTTCCTGCCCATCCCCCGTGTGGTGAAGAAGGAAGAGCAGTATCTGCTCTGCAATGATTTCCCCCAGTCCATCGGCAAGGTGAAGAGCTTCTACGGCAACTTCCTGGTGGTGCTCCGCGCCCTGGCTTATGTGCTGACCCTGGGCAGCGAGGGCATTACCGAGGCAGCAGAGAATGCTGTGCTCAACGCCAATTATATGAAGAAGCTGCTGGAGGATGTG
>JAUMYD010000056.1:0-598 GCA_030528765.1 Bacillota bacterium | reverse complement strand
TGTGTATCCCGTGGCCTTCGTGGATACCTGCATGCACGAATTCGTGCTGGATCTTTCCCAGCTGAAGAAGGAAACCGGCTGCTCCGCCATGGATATTGCCAAGGGGCTGCTGGATTACGGTGTGCATCCGCCCACCATGTATTTCCCGCTGATCGTCCATGAGGCACTGATGATCGAGCCCACGGAGACCGAATCCAAGGAAACCCTGGAAGAGGTGGCAGAGATCTTCCGCAGCCTGCGGGAGAAGGCCTATCAGGATCCGGAAGCGCTGCATAACGCGCCGCTGAGCACGCCTGTGCGCCGTCTGGACGATGTCCGGGCTGCCCGCACACCTGTGCTGAAATATGCTTTCGAGGCTGTTTCGGCAGAATAGTGCGGAGCTGAAATTGACAAAGTAAGGCCCATTTCTGGTTGATGGGCGAGTGGTACTGTAGAAGGGGAGAGCTGCAGCTCTCCCCTCTGCACAATGCCGGGGAGGGAAGGCTGACTTGCCAATCCCTTCGCCGGAAGCACGCGCAAAGAAAACCGGGCTTTGCTGAAAAGGCAGGAATCTATCCCGCAGCTTTGCTCTGAGAAAAGCCGAAAAGGCTTTCTGCGG
>JAUMYD010000196.1 GCA_030528765.1 Bacillota bacterium | reverse complement strand
AGCACGTTCTTTTTTCTTTCCCGAATGTGTAACACATCATTGACAAACCTACAAGGGCTAATTGGGATACCGCCTTTCCTCCCTTGACAAGCCCAAAACGCTATGATATTATAAATTGATAAGATAATCTTCAAGCGGGTACAGAGTGCCGGCAGGATCAGAAACAGACAAGGGCAAAGGATCCCCTTTGAATCCCCCCTGGTGAACAAGCTCCTGCCGAAGGCGGTTTTTTATCTCCTTCTCCCCGTTGGAACACAGAGGAGCAGCCATCATGCAAGGGAAGCGCAGAAGCAAGGGAATACTGCAGAGCAGGGATCTGGCGCTGGTATTTTTATTTGCAAAAGCAGCTTTTCTCTCCTTCGGTTTCTATTTTTCTTCCTGCTTTCATTTTTATTTTTTGCGCTCTGCAAATCTTTTTCGTTCTTTGTGATGACCCTTTCTTCACAAAGAACTTTTTTATTGGAAAAATCCGGGTGCAGAAGGGCAGCCCGGCTAAACAAAAATCTATAAATTTTTATGGAGGCAAATGAAATGGCAAAGAGAAAGGATCTGAAAAAAATCATGATCATCGGCTCCGGCCCCATCGTCATTGGGCAGGCGGCGGAGTTCGATTACGCCGGCACCCAGGCCTGCCTGGCCCTGAAGGAAGAGGGCTATGAGGTGGTACTCTGCAATTCCAATCCGGCCACCATCATGACGGACACCAGCATCGCGGATAAGGTCTATATGGAACCCCTGACCCTGGAATATGTGGCAAAGATCCTCCGCTACGAGCGGCCCAATGCCATCATCCCCGGCATCGGTGGGCAGACCGGCCTGAACCTGGCCATGCAGCTGGAGCAGAAGGGCGTTCTCAAGGAATGCTCCGTGGAGCTTTTGGGCACCAGCAGCAGCAGTATCGAGCGGGCGGAAGACCGGGAGCTCTTCAAAGAGCTTTGCCAATCCATTGGGGAGCCTACCATCCCTTCGAAGATCACCTATTCTTTGGAAGAAGCCCGTATCGCTGCGGAAGAGATCGGCTACCCGGTGGTACTGCGCCCGGCCTTCACTCTGGGCGGCACCGGCGGCGGCTTTGCCAATAACCCGGAGGAGCTGGAGGAGATCGGCACCAATGCCTTCAAGCTCTCCCCGGTGCATCAGGTCCTGATCGAAAAAAGCGTCAAAGGCTTTAAGGAAATCGAATTCGAAATGATGCGGGATTCCAATGACCATGTCATCACCATCTGCGGCATGGAAAACGTGGATCCCGTGGGCGTACATACCGGTGATTCCATCGTGGTGGCCCCCATCCTTACCTTGAATGAGCATGATCTGAAGATGCTGAATGACAGCGCCATCAAGCTGATCAAAGCGCTGGAGATCGAAGGCGGCTGCAATGTGCAGTTTGCCCTGAATCCCCATTCCAGCGAATACTATCTGATCGAAGTGAACCCCCGCGTTTCCCGCTCCTCTGCCCTGGCTTCCAAAGCCAGCGGCTACCCCATCGCCAAGGTCACAGCCAAGATCGCGGTGGGCATGTCTCTGGAGGAGATCGGCATCGCCAATACCACAGCCGCCACCGCGCCCCAGCTGGATTATATCGTGGCGAAGCTGCCCCGTTTCCCCTTTGATAAATTCTCCGAAGCCTCCAATACCCTGGGCACCCAGATGAAGGCCACCGGCGAGGTCATGGGCATTGGCTCCAATCTGGAGGAATGCCTGCTGAAATCCGTCCGCAGCCTGGAGATCGGCGCCTGCCATTTCCACCTGCCCAAATTTGATAACAGAAGCCGGGAAGAGCTTCTGGGCTACATCTCCGAATTCAAGGATGACAATATCTTTGCCATCGCCCAGCTGCTGCGGCTGGGCTGCAGCGTGGAAGAGCTGCACGAAGTGACGAAGATCACCCCCTATTTCCTGGAAGCGGTTCAGCACATCGTGGAAATGGAAGAAATTTTGAAAGCCAATAAGCAGGATCCGGAAACACTGAAAGCCGCCAAGCAGCTGGGCTTCAGCGACAAATTCATCGCCCAGCTCTGGGGCTGCGATGAGCTCAGCATTTTCAATATGCGGAAGGAAAAGGGCATCATGCCCATTTACCGTATGGCAGATACCCTGCATACCGGGGCTTATATCCCCTATTTCTACTCTTCCTACAGCGGAGAAAACCGCTCCCTCCTCACGGAGAAGAAAAAGATCATCGTTTTGGGCGCCGGCCCCATCCGCATTGGCCAGGGCGTGGAATTCGATTATTCCACCGTTCACGCAGTCAGCACCATCAAGAATTCCGGCTATGAGGCCATCATCATCAACAACAACCCGGAGACAGTCTCCACAGACTACAGCACCTCCGACAAGCTCTATTTCGAACCGCTCACTCCGGAAGATG
>JAUMYD010000055.1 GCA_030528765.1 Bacillota bacterium | reverse complement strand
GGAAGCCCTGCAGCTGGCGGAAAGCGCCTGCGGCTGGGTCTCTCCCAATCCGATGGTTGGCGCCCTCATCGTGACGGAGGGGCGCATCATCGGCCGTGGCTGCCCTGAGCGATATGGGCAGCCCCATGCAGAGCGAAACGCAATGGCGAACTGCAGTGAATCCCCGGAAGGGGCCACGAAGTATGTGACGCTGGAGCCCTGCTGTCACCATGGAAAGCAGCCTCCCTGCGTGGAGGCCATCCTGGAGGCGGGCATCAAAGAGGTCTTTGTGGGCTCTGCCGACCCTAACCCCCTGGTGGCAGGGAAGGGCATCCGCATTCTGCGGGAGCATGGCCTTTCCGTAACAGAGAATCTGCTGCGGGAGGAATGCGACCGCCTGAACGAGGTCTTTTTGCACTATATACAAACGAAGCGGCCCTTTGTGGCCATGAAATATGCCATGACGATGGATGGGAAGATCGCTGCTTATACCGGCGCTTCCAAATGGGTCACCGGGGAGCAGGCCAGAAGCCATGTGCAGCAGCTACGGCACAGATACAGCGGCATCATGGTGGGCGTGGGAACGGTGCTGGCCGATGATCCGCTGCTGAACTGCCGTATGCCCGGCGGAAAAAACCCCATCCGCATCATCTGCGATTCTCAGCTCCGCACACCCCTTAATGCCCAGGTGGTATCCACCGCGCAGCAGTGCCCTAGCATTCTGGCCACCTGCTGTGGGGATGCGGAAAAGCAGCAGCCCTATCTGGAAGCGGGCTGTCAGCTGTTTGTCCTCCCGGAAAAAGAGGGCCGCGTGGATCTGCAGGCTCTGATGCAGCGTCTGGGAGAAGAAAAAATCGATAGCATCCTGCTGGAGGGCGGCGGTACCCTGAATTGGGCTGCACTGGAAAGCGGTATCGTGCAGAAGGTTTATGCCTATCTTGCGCCCAAGCTTTTCGGCGGGGATGCGGCAAAGACTCCGGTGGAGGGGAGAGGATTTCCTTCCCCTGCGGAAGCAGTGTTTTTGAAAAACAGCAGCATCCAAAGGCTGGGTGATGATTTTCTGATCGAGAGTGAGGTGGAGCAGAATGTTCACGGGGATCGTTGAAGAGATCGGCAGCATCGCGAAGATTCAAAAAGGGCGGGATTCCGCTGCGCTGACGATCTTTGCTTCCACCGTTCTGGAGGATGCCAAAGTCGGGGACAGCATCGCGGTAAACGGCGTCTGCCTGACGGTCACTTCCCTGCAATCCGGCAGCTTTACTGCGGATGTGATGCATGAGACCCTGAACCGCTCCTCTCTGAGTCAGCTGCACAGCGGCAGCCGGGTGAATCTGGAGCGGGCCATGCCGCTGAATGGCCGTTTCGGCGGGCATATCGTTGCCGGGCATGTGGACGGCGTGGGGCGCATCGTGGAGATTCGCCGGGATGACAATGCCATCTGGTATACCATCCAGGCGGAAGCACCCATCCTGCGCTACATCATCGAGAAAGGCTCCATTGCCATAGACGGCATCAGCCTGACTGTGGCAAAGGTTTTTGCGGATCGTTTCTCCATCTCGGCCATTCCCCATACTGTGGAGGTCACGGTTTTGAAGGAGCGTAAGCTGGGGGATCTGGTGAATCTGGAAAACGATATGATCGGCAAATATGTGGAAAAATTGTTGCAGCCCGCGGAGGCTGCCCCTGCGAAAAGCGGGATCACAAAAGAGTTTCTGACCCGATACGGGTATTAAGGAGGAAGATGGATGTTTCAGTTCAATACTGTGGAAGAAGCCCTGGAAGATCTGCGAAAGGGAAAAATTATCCTGGTAACGGATGACCCGGATCGGGAAAATGAAGGGGATTTTATCTGTGCGGCGGAATTTGCCACCACGGAGAATATCAATTTCATGGCCACCTATGGCAAGGGCCTGATCTGCATGCCCATGTCCGACGCCTTTGTGCGGAAGCTGGGCCTGAATCAGATGGTGGTGCAGAATACGGACAACCATGAAACGGCCTTTACCGTATCCATCGACCATGTGGAGACTACCACCGGCATTTCCGCTGTGGAACGCTCCATCACCGCTATGAAGTGCGTGGAGGAGGATGCGAAGCCGGAGGATTTCCGTCGGCCCGGCCATATGTTTCCCCTGCTGGCCCGGAAAAACGGCGTTTTTGAGCGGGACGGGCATACGGAAGCCACGGTGGATCTCTGCCGTTTGGCCGGTCTGAAGGAATGCGGCATCTGCTGCGAGGTGATGGGTGATGACGGCACCATGCTGCGCACCCCGGCCCTGATGGAGCTGGCTGCCAAATGGGATATGAAATTCATCACCATCAAGGATCTGCAGAATTACCGGAAATGCCATGAACAGCTGGTGGATCGGGTGGCCGTTACGAAAATGCCCACCAAATACGGGGATTTCGTGGCTTATGGCTATGTGAATCGCCTGAATGGGGAGCATCATGTGGCTCTGGTCAAAGGAGAGATCGGCGATGGGGATGCCGTCCTTTGCCGCGTCCATTCGGAATGCCTGACCGGCGATACCTTTGGTTCCCTGCGCTGCGATTGTGGGGAGCAGCTGGCTGCTGCCATGACCCAGATCGAGAAGGAAGGCCGGGGCATCCTGCTTTATATGCGGCAGGAGGGCCGGGGCATTGGCCTCATCAACAAGCTGCGTGCCTATGAGCTGCAGGAGCAGGGCCTGGATACCCTGGATGCCAATCTGGCACTGGGTTTTGCCGGGGATGAGCGGGAGTATTACATCGGCGCGCAGATCCTGCGGGATCTGGGTGTGAAGAGCATGCATCTGCTGACCAATAACCCGGATAAGGTCTATCAGCTCTCTGAATTTGGCCTGGATATCGTGGAACGTGTGCCGATACAGATCGATGCCACAGTATATGATCTGTTTTATCTGAAAACCAAGCAGGAACGTATGGGACATATTTTGAAATACTGATTTGGGAAAGGATGGTTCGTAAAATGAAAACCTTCGAAGGAAAATTGGTTCCCGGGGACATTAAAATCGGCATCGTTGCTGCCCGTTTTAATGAATTCATCACCTCCAAGCTGCTGGGCGGCGCCATGGACGGCCTGCTGCGCCATGGTGTGCAGGAAGAAAACATTCAGGTGGCCTGGGTTCCCGGTGCTTTTGAGATCCCCTTGATCGCCTCCAAAATGGCGAAGAGCGGCAAATATGACGCGGTCATCTGCCTGGGTGCAGTGATCCGTGGCAGCACGAGCCATTATGATTATGTTTGCAGTGAGGTCTCCAAGGGAATCGCTGCCGTTTCCCTGGCCAGTGAGATCCCAGTGATGTTTGGCGTTGTGACTACGGAAAACATTGAGCAGGCCATCGAACGTGCCGGCACCAAGGCCGGGAATAAGGGCTATGACTGCGCCCTGGGTGCCATTGAGATGGTAAACCTGATCCGGGAGATCGAAGCCTAGTCCTTACCATTTCTTGAAAATGAAAACAGACCGCCTGCCAAAAGGCAGGCGGTCTGTTGCGCTTTCGCTGATGCAGAGCGTAAGTGCGGGCATGGAATGTTTTGCATCTGCGATGGAAGAGCAAGTGCCCGATCGATCGTGCTTTCCTGGGAACGTTGTTCCGCTTTATCGAACCCCCGACCCACGGATTAGAAGTCCGTATATGTCATAGCCTTGCGCTGGCATTCGCGGAAGGTGTTGCAGCCGGAGCGAGCAGTGCCCTTCGGTAGCTCTGTTCAGCGGGGAAGCGTTCGGGAAGGCATCCGGAAAAGCGCAGCGAAACGGCCGTAGCCCTGCGGAAAAGCAGCTCTGCTGCCCGGTTCCCCGCGGGTAGGCCTCATTGGTGTAACAAAGCACAGCCTGTTTTGCAGGCTGTGCTTTGTTTTTCAGGAGCGCATCTTTCGCTCTGCTTTCTTCCTTTTTGGGAAGAGCAGAGGGGATCTCTGCAGCTTTGGCTGCGGATCAATGGGGGATGTTCGGCATCTCCCGGTCGTATTCCACGGTGACGATCTCGTCTTTATAGGAAATATGCAGGAAGAGTTCGCCGTTATAGGCCCACCATTCATTTTCTTCCAGCAGTTCCTGCTCTGTTTTCCCGGAATTATAGAAATCCTGATAATAGAAACCATCGTTTTTTAGTGCTTCGATCCAGGAGAGCATTTCTTCCCGGCTGCTGCCGCTGATCTGTGTCGCGCCTTCCAGCTCCCTGCTGCTTCCTCCGGGATATTCCCGCAGGGCTTCGGGCCAGCCGGAGCCTTCGTTCCTTCCGGCTTCGGCTATGTTTTCCGCAGTGCTCTCATTCCGGGCCTCCTCCGTGAGCAGCTGTGCCAGTGTGTTTAGATCCACTCCTTCAAGTGCCTGGCTTTCCAGAAGCTCAGACAAAAGCTGGGGGTCCATATTTTGCAGCTCCTGCAGCATTTCTCCACCGGAGAGCAGGGGCAGAAGAGCCAAAAGCTCAGCTGCTCCCGGAATTTCCCTTTCATCGCCGCTTTCAGGGTTGGCTTCTCCGTTCTCTTCTTCTACGGCAGCTTCTCCCGCGGCGCTTTCCTCTGCTGACGGGCTCTCATACGTTTCTTCAAAAGGTTGTATGTTTTTGATGATCTGTGAGATGGGGATACCGCTTTCTGCCTCCAACTGCGGGATAAGGGTGCCGATCAGGGATCTGGTGGCAAAGCCGACCAGCAGGCAGATGGTCAGCCCCAGGACATGTAAAATAAGAAAAGCTCTGGCCAGGTAGGTCTTGCTGATTTTGCGGCAGCCGCCACAGGCCCAAATAATGCAGAGGATCAGCCCCAGAACGGGGATGCCCAGCAGAAGCAGGATCCCCACGAAGCCGCCTGTGCCGATCACCTCATATTTGCTGCCTTGCGGAGGAGGCAGCTCCGCTTCCTCCTTCCCAAAGGCAGGGCTATAGATGATATTGCTGCTTTCCCCTGCTCTGTGGGAGGAAATATAGGCTTCTGTTTCCTTCCAGGGAGAGCTATCCTCCGGGTCAGGAACGGCCGCACCGCAGTTCGTACAGAATTTTGTTTCAGAAGAGAGTACCGTGCCGCATTCTGTGCAAAATTTGATCATGGAAAGAATCCCCCTTCGTTTAGATTTGGCCTGAATGAAATAGATGGGCATCTTAAAATGGGTGAATTTCTACGGAAAAAGGCGGCGCAGGCGACACTCTTTTCCGAAAAATTTGTATTTCTATGCATTTGGCGGGGGAGCTTTTCTTGTTGCAGAGGAGCTCTTTCTCCCGCTGCCGGGGATCATAAAATAATTATCCCATATTTTTTGCAGCTTGTCTCTATTTTTTTGCAGAAAATTTGTTTGAAAAAGGTTTTTGGTATCCCTGAAATTTTTTTGAAAAGCCGATACAGAGGCTTTCGGGGGAGAAACTGCAGCATAGATTTTTTACCCGGAAGTGCTTTGCTGCACGCTGCCGAAAAAAGAAAACCTGCCTTCCAAAAGGCAGGTTTCTGCTTTGCTCTTGCTTTGCTGATAAATCTGCAGGGTAATGCTAATCCCGGCAAGTTTCCTGTTTTCTGGCTTGTCGTAGGGCCTCCACTGCTTCCGGGATCAGCCTGCTGTGGGAGGATTCGTTGATGCCTACCACGATATTCCCGCACTGGTTCACCGGGAGCAGGATCTTTTTTGCCGGGCTTTGGGCCACAGCCAGCGCCATGGCAGGCGTGATTTCCCCCAGAAGTGCATCGGCAATGAGGATCCCCAGCGGCCCCAGGATATATTCAGCCTTTCTTGCGGCCACCAGCACCGCATTTTCTCCGGTGGCGCAGTGATCCGCGCCGGCCTTCAGCATGGCAGATGTGGCCAGGCTGTTTGTGCCTACAGCGGTGATCTGCAGTTCAGGGAAGGCTTTTTTCAGCTCGCTTACCAGCTGCCGTCCCAGGCCGCCCCCTTGCCCGTCAATGATCAGGACCTTTTCCATCACAGATTCACCTCCTTGCTGATCTTTGCTTTCATCATAGCATAAGCAGCAGCAGTCGGCAATTTAAATTTTACGGCTTTTTTTTATGTGCAGGGCTCGCATGGCATTGAGAATCGCGATCACACAGACACCCACATCCGCAAAAACAGCCTCCCACATGCTGGCATTGCCCGCTGCGCCCAGAAGCAGCACAGCCAGCTTTATCCCCAGCGCAAAGACGATATTCTGCAGCACGATGGCCCGGGTGCGTTTGGAGATGCGGATGGCCAAGGGCAATTTGGCCGGATTATCGTCCATCAGCACCACATCAGCAGCTTCGATGGCTGCATCGGAACCCAAGGCCCCCATGGCAACACCGATATCTGCCCGGGCCAGCACGGGTGCGTCATTGATCCCATCCCCCACAAAGACCAGCTGCCCGGCCTTGGTTTTTCTTTGGAGCAGCTCTTCTACCTGTTTGACCTTGTCCTGCGGCAGCAGCTCGCTGTGGTTTTGGTCGATGCCCAGTCGGGCTGCTACTGCTTCCGCCACCTCTTTGCGGTCCCCGGTAAGCATAACGAGCTGCTTCACCCCAAGACCCTTTAATTCCCGCAATGCCTCAGCACTGTTTGCCTTGAGCTGATCCGCGATGCGTATATAGCCTGCATAACATCCATCTATGGCAATATGCACCAGCGTTCCCTCCTCCCGGCATTCCTTCTGGGGAAGCGCAAATTTTTCCATCAGCTTTTGATTGCCGAGGAGGACCAGACGGCCATCCACCCGGGCAGAAAGCCCCATTCCGGGAAGCTCTTCGATTTCAGAGACCCTATCCTGCTCCGGGCTTCTTCCCAGGGCTGCCCGCAAGGATTGGGCAATGGGATGATAAGAATAGCATTCTGCCAAAGCTGCGGTTTCCAGCAGCTCTTCCTGAGAGATCCCTTCAGGGCAGAGCTCCTCCACGGCAAAATTCCCATGGGTCAGCGTTCCTGTTTTATCGAAAACAAGGATCTCCGTTTTGGCCAGAGCTTCCAGATAGTTGGCACCTTTTACAAGAATGCCCTGGCGGGAGGCGTTCCCAATGCCGCTGAAAAAGCTGAGCGGAACGGAGATCACCAGCGCGCAGGGGCAGGAGATGACCAGAAAGATCAGAGCCCGGTTGAGCCACAGGCTCCAGCCCTGAGCCAGCAGCAGCGGCGGCAGAACAGCCAGAGCCAGCGCGCTGAAGACCACAGCCGGGGTGTACCAGCGGGCGAAGCGGGTGATGAAGTTTTCTGCCTTTGCCTTATGAGCCGCGGAATCCTCCACCAGCTCCAGAATACGGCTCACCGTGGAATCCTCATAAGATTTTTGCACCTCCACCTCCAGCAGGCCGTTCAGATTTACGCAGCCGCTGATGATGCTGTTGCCTGGGCTCACCTCCCGAGGGAGGGATTCCCCGGTCAAAGCAGAGGTATCCAGGGTGGAGCTGCCGGATAGGATCAGCCCGTCCAGGGGAACCCGTTCCCCCGGCTTGACCAGGATACGCTGGCCGATCTTCACTTCTTCGGGGGCTATCTGTATGAGCTCGCCGTTCTGATAAATATTGGCATAGCCCGGGCGAATATCCATCAGCGCAGCAATGGAGCGCCGGCTCTTCTGCACAGCCAGGCTCTGAAATACTTCGCCGATCTGGTAGAATAGCATAACGGCAAGGGCCTCCGGGAATTCCCCGATGAGGAAGGCCCCGATGGTAGCGATGGACATGAGGAAATTTTCGTCAAAGACCTGGCCGCGGCAGATATTGAGGAAGGCCTTTTTCAGTACATCCCAGCCCACGAGCAGATAGGGTAGTACAAAAGAGAGCAGGCGAGGCCAGCCCTCCAACGGGGAGAGCACTGCGGCGATCAGCAGCAGCCCGGCAAGGAGAATGCGGTACAATCTATGTTTTTGCCTGCGGTTCATGGGAATCCCCCTGTTTTTCTATTTTATGATGCGGCAGTCCGGCTCCACCTTGCGGCAGATCTGTTCTGCCTGCTCCAGGATCTCATCAAAACGGACATCGTCCGCTTCCAGCGTGAGCTTTTGGGTCATAAAGCTGATGCTGGCCTTCTGTACGCCTTCCAGCTTGTTGATGGCCTGCTCCATTTTTGCTGCGCAGTGGGCGCATTCCAGATCCTGCATTTTAAAGCTCTTTTTCATGTTTTCGGCTCCTTTTTTGTTTTATTCCTGCACATGCTCCATGCCCTGCTGAATGATGCTGCGGATATGGGCATCATCCAGGGCGTAAATCACAGTTTTTCCTTCTTTGCGGAATCGCACCAGCTTGCTCTGCTTCAGCAGACGCAGATGATGAGAAATGGCGGATTGGCTCATATTCAAGAGTTGCGCGAGATCGCAAACGCACATTTCCGATTCAAAAAGCACATAGAGAATTTTGATCCGGGTACTGTCCCCAAAGGTTTTGAAGAATTCTGCCAGCGTATAAAGATCATTTTCCTCCGGCATTGCTGCCCGCACCTGGGCCACCAGATCCTCATGAACATGAAGAAATTCGCAGCAGGGGATTTCGTTATTTATGGCTGCTTCTTTGCGCATGTATGCACATCCTTTTCTGTGGGTTTGGGGGAGCACTGCCGCTTTCCGGGGGAAAGCGGCAGTGCTCCTTGTTTATTGATCAAACGATCAAACGATTGTTCATATGTTAGTTTAATCCTGCTTCGCTTATTTGTCAACAGCCAGCAGTGAAATGTGGGGCTTTCTTGTTCTTCCCATTTTATGCAGGCTTTACATCCCCGCCGGATAATGATATATTTAGCCTGTTGGAATAAATCCGAAGTGTATGGAAAAGGCCTATGTCTCAAAAAATACAGATGTCCGATTCCTATGGCATTGGCGCGTTGCTGGCTTTGGCCGGCGGCTTCCTGGATGCCTATACCTATCTTTGCCGTGGCGCTGTCTTTGCCAATGCGCAGACGGGGAATATCGTTCTTTTTGGCGTGAAGCTGGCAGAGCTGCAGTGGGCCGCGGCTATGGAGTATCTTCTGCCCATTTTTGCCTTCTTTGTCGGCATTTTTTTTGCAGAGATGATCAAGCGCCGCTTCCGGGAGCAGACCGGTGTGCATTGGCGGCAGATCATCCTGGCGGTAGAAATTTTGATCCTGCTGCTGGTGGCCTGGCTCCCCCAGAGCCGGGATATGCTGGCAAATACCCTGGTATCCTTTATCTGCTCCATTCAGGTGGAGGGCTTTCGTAAGGTGCATGGCAATCCCTACGCCACCACCATGTGTACAGGTAATCTGCGCAGCGCTACGGAGCAGCTCTATCTCTATCGCCTGAGCCATGACCGCAGCCAGCTGAGACGCAGTCTGGAATACTATGGCATCATCCTGTTCTTTGTTCTGGGCGCTGCTCTGGGTGCCGTGTTCTGCCATTGGCTGGGGCTGCGGGCCGTGTTGCTGGCTTGCCTCTTCCTGGGGGCTGCCTTTGTTCTGATGTTCCGGCGCTCTGCCTGAACGCAGTCCGCAGAAAATATGCTCTTTTGCTGTAAGTTGAATATCATGAAGCCCCGGCTTGCGGGGATGGAAAAGAGGGAAATGGATATGACAAACGAAACAAAGCTGCAGGCCAGATTCCGCCCCTGCGATCATCGGACGATGCATCTGCAGCTGGAGAACGGCCGGGAAAAAGACTGCGATATTTTGACGCTGATGGAATTTCAGGGCAAGGAATACATCGCCCTGCTGCCCCGGGAACGGGAAAGCGAAGGGGAGGCCTATGTATATGGCTTTTCCCTGGAGGGTGGCCAGCCCAGTCTCCGCTCCCTGACGGACAGGGAGGAGTTGGAGGCTGCGCTGGATGCCTTTGACCAGTGGTATGCCCAAGCGGAGGATGGCCCCATCCCGGTGGATGTGTTCTCCGGCTTTTTGGGTGCAGGGAAGACAACTCTGATCAAAAAATTGCTGGCAGAGGTCTATAAGGGAGAAAAAATTGCCCTGATCGAGAATGAATTTGGGGATGTGAATATCGACAGCGGCTTCCTGCAGGACAGCGGCGTGGAGATTCGGGAAATGAATGCGGGCTGCATCTGCTGCTCTCTGGTAGGGGATTTTACTACGGCCCTGGCCAGAGTGGCAGAGGAGCTGCACCCGGATCGCATCGTCATCGAACCCTCTGGCGTGGGCAAGCTCAGTGAGATCATCCGTGCGGTGGAACAGGCTGCCGGGGATAAAATGGCATTGAGCAGCGCCTCTGTGGTGGTGGATGCCAGCAAGGCAAAGATCTACATGAAGAATTTCGGTGAGTTCTTCAACGATCAGGTGGAGCATGCCGGCGCCATCATTCTCAGCCATACGGATAAACTGGCTCCGGAGAAGCTGGCCGCTGCTGTGGAGCTGCTGCGTGAGCATAACCCCCTGGCGGCCATCGTGGCGACACCCTGGGATCAGCTGGATGGTGCGCAGCTGATGGAAGCAGTGCATCATGCAGATTCTCTGGAGCAGGAGCTGGCTGCATT
>JAUMYD010000054.1 GCA_030528765.1 Bacillota bacterium | reverse complement strand
ACGCCGGTTATTGTAGTAATCAATATAGTCAATAAGTTCTGCTTTGAAATGTTCCACGGAATCAAATTCTTGCAAGTAGAGCAGTTCGCTTTTGAGATGGCCAAAGAAATTCTCCATACCAGAGTTGTTGTAGCAATTATCCTTTCGAATCACGCTCTGTTTGCCCCCTTTTTTCCAAGATTTTTCTGTACTGCCTGTGTTGATAGTGCCACCCTATAGATGAAACTCTGTTACATCCCTTAGCCTTTTTTGCTCAGGCTTCTCTGCGCGGAATTCTCGGTTCAACTCATTATCAGCGACCTTACCTTGTTCTCTATTATAATAACGATATTTCTCATTCGGACACGACAAATAAGCCCCAAATCCTTCATTAACCGCTGTACTGTCTTATGATTCAATCTGAACCCTCGATTGTGCAGCTCGTCCATAACAGGACGATACCTATATCTGCCTTTGTTTTCGTGAATGATTGCTGTGATTTCCACCTTGGCTTGTGCATACTTATCCTGCTTGGTTTGATTCTTGCGATGATAGTAGAAAGTAGCCTTTGATATCGGTATTCCTTTAGGCATAGAAAAATACCCCATTTCTTAGTACAAGCATTTTGCCATACTGTCGAGTGCTGTTCAGGGTGGACTGCCTGCTTTTTTGTATCTCTCCGTTTAGCTTGAGTTTAGAATATACTGCTAGGGTTTATTGTAAGGGAGATACTAATTAAGGGAGTGAGATCGATGGTGAAAAAATATATCAGTTGGTTTATGCACAAGCGAAAATCCGTCGTAGTGGTGTACATCATCCTACGCCTGCTCGTTATTTTTTCCATGATCATGTCTCTTCTGCGGCAGGACTATGAAAGCGTTTTCGTCTGCCTGTTGGTTCTTTTTCTTTATATGCTTCCCAGCATGTTGGAAAAACATCTGAATCTTGAGCTTCCCAGTGCTTTGGAAATCGTCATTCTGTTTTTTATCTTTGCTGCTGAAATTATGGGAGAGTTACAGGGATATTTTATCCACTTTAAGAACTGGGATACCATTCTGCATATGACAGCCGGTTTTCTCTCCGCGGCCTTTGGTTTCTGCCTGGTCGATCTGCTGAATCGCAATGAGCGCTTCAGCATCCAGCTTTCACCCCTGTTTTTAACTCTGGTCGCTTTCTGTTTTTCCATGACGATCGGCGTGATTTGGGAATTCATTGAATTCGGCTGTGACAGGCTCCTGGGTTGGGATATGCAAAAGGACACCGTGCTGCATTCTATCAGCAGTGTATATCTCGATCCCACTGGCAGAAACCAGGCAATCCATATCGAAAATATTGAGAAGATGGCGCTCAATGGGGAGATTTTGAATATAGACGGCTATCTGGATATTGGGCTCTATGACACAATGGAGGATTTCTTTGTCAATTTTATAGGGGCCTTGATTTTCAGCATATTCGGTTTCTTTTACAGAAAACGGAAAGGGGAGGGGAGGATTGCCAGCCATTTCATTCCCAGGATCCGTGAAGATCATTAGCAAAAACTTTGTTTTGAAGCAGAGACAGACTGCCAGCGTGATGCTGGCAGTCTGTCTCTTTGATGGCGCAGATCGTCTTTATTTGATATTTTTATCCAACTGTGTTAAACTAAAAAATAGTGATTCCGCGCTGCTTTTCCTAAGGAAAAACACAAACAGAGGCTCGTTCCGATGAAAAAATCATTTCTTCTTTTTTTTGTTTTCTCCATTTTCCCAGCATTACTTAGTGGACTCATTTTAGGTCTGGGCATGCATAAAGATTGCCGCCAGGGGGCACTAACAGAAAGCAGGGAAGTACGGATTCCAGCCGGCAGCGGAACGATCCAAATCAGCGAGATTTTGGAAGAAGAGGAGATTCTGCGCTTCCCAAAGCTTTTTTGCCTCTTTGTTCGCCGTCAGGGGATGGATGGGATCTGGCACCCCGGTCTTTACCGGATCGAGCCAAAAAGCGGCTATATGCAGCTCTGCAAACAGTTTTCCAAATATGCTTATGCACCGGATATTTCCGTCACCATACCGGAAGGAAAGCAGCTAAAAGAGATTGCAAAAATCCTTTCCGATGCCCGGATCTGCGAAAAAGATGCGTTCCTATATGCCTGCGAAAAGGAGAAATTTGATTACCCCTTCCTTTTGGGAACCGAGCGGGAGGGACGCCGCAGTCTGGAGGGCTATCTTTTTCCGGATACCTATCGTTTTTTCCCGAATACAGAACCGGAAGTGGTCATCCGCTGCATGCTCGATCGTTTTCAGGAGAAAGTTTATACCGCGGAACACCTTTCCCGCGCAGAAGAGCTGGGCTATAGTTTTGATGAACTGATCATTCTGGCCTCCATGGTGGAAAGCGAGGCCGCTTTAGAAAGCGATCGTCGACATATTGCGCAGGTCTTCTTTAACCGTTTGGGGAAAACTGGCGAACAGATGCTGCAATCCTGCGTAACAGTGGAATATGCGCTGGGGATCCATAAAAGTATCATCTCCTGGCAAGATACTCAGTTTGATTCTCCTTATAACACATATATGTATCCCGGTTTGCCCATTGGCCCCATTTGCTGCCCCGGGCTGATGTCTGTCCGTGCCGCGCTTTGGCCGGAGGAGAACAACTACTATTATTTCCAATCTGACAAATTTGGAAAAATATGGTTCGCATCAACCCTGCGGGAACATATCAACATTCAAAATCGAGTGCAGAAGGATTGGGAAGTATTCACGAGAATCGTTGGGGAGTAAGGATTTCCGCGAGTTTTTCATTTTGGGACCAGAAAACCTACTTTTACAATTCTTTCAAAGAATAGATTTGCGGGAAGATCTGCCTGGTTTTTTAGGCAAGTATAAAAAATAATTTATCAATATACCCTATGAGAGGATTTTACCCAATCGGGCAGAATTATATCTTGCACAAAGAAAATCTCCCGCAGCCTGAAAAGAATTTTTTTTGTGCTCCCTTTCGAAATTGTGGTTTTTCTGTATAGCTTAAAGATTTTTAATTTCAGTGCAGAATGTGTTTTTTCAAATATAAAAACAGGAGGACGGTTTTATGACAAAGTTTGTATGCGAAGTTTGTGGTTATGTTTATGACCCTGAAGTAGGAGCACCCGATGAAGGTGTCGCTCCTGGCACCGCTTGGGAAGATGTTCCGGAAGATTTTCTTTGCCCCCTTTGCAGTGTTGGCAAAGATCAGTTTTCTGCTGAATAAGTATTCATTGCTGAGGTGGAACAGGCTGTTCGCGGACAGCCTGTTCTTTTCCTATGTTACGGAAGGGGATATCCATGCCAAAGCCATACTATGACATAGTGATCGTGGGAGCGGGCCCAGCCGGAACTACGCTGGCACGCCTTCTTGATAGGAGCCGTTTCCGAATCCTGCTTCTGGATGGGCAGTCGATCTCCCCAGCCAAACCCTGTGGGGGGCTGCTTGCTCCGGATGCACAGAAGGCGCTGGCCAGCCTTGGGCTGAACCTGCCAAAAACGGTCTTGGTGGATCCGCAGATTTTTGCAGTGAAAACTATTGATCTCCAAAATGCGCAGGTGCGGTATTATCCACGTTCCTACATAAATCTGGATCGTCAAAAATTCGACCGCTGGCTTTTGAGCCTCATCCCGGATGCAGTGGAGGTTTTCCCTGGCCGCTGTATTTCTGTCCGCGAGGCAGGAGAAGGCTTCCACCTGCGAATACAAGGGAAGTCAGGGGAGGAGAGGGATATTATCTGTGCCTGGGTAGCAGGCTCAGACGGAGCCAATTCCCTTCTGCGAAGAAGCCTTTTCCCCCAACAAAAAATGGATGCCTATGTATCCATCCAGCAATGGTTTACTGGAGCGGGAAATGATCCTTTTTACTCCTGCATCTTTGATTCGGAAACCAGCGATAGCTGCTCCTGGTCTATCTATAAGGATTCCAGCCTTATCTTTGGCGGAGCTTTTGCCCCTCAAAATTGCCGGGCTGCCTTTGAGCGGCAAAAAGAAAAACTCACTGGCATGGGCTTTCATTTTGGGGAGGTGCTGCGCACAGAAGCCTGTCAGGTTCTGCGCCCCCATGGACCGGGTAGCTTCTGCCTGGGAAGGGGGAGAGCTTTTCTCCTCGGGGAAGCGGCAGGGCTGATCAGCCCCAGCTCTCTGGAAGGGATCAGCAGCGCTGTTTTAAGTGCAACATGGCTGAGCCAGGCTCTGAACCGGGACCCCGGAAAGGCTTTATCCTTTTATGCGGAAAGCTCACGAATGCTGCGGACAAAACTCTGGGCAAAATGCCTTAAGCGCTGGTTCATGTATAACCCTCTGCCTCGCGCAGCTATCATGTCTTCCGGGATCAGTAGTATCAAAATCATTGAGCAGCCTCTTGCCTAAAATGAATGAGCAGCGAAAATAGCTGCAGAGAAGGGAAGGGATGAAATGAAATGCCCTTTTTGTGGCGTTGAGATGCTCCACGGCTATCTAAACTGTGGTGCGAGCCTGTGGAGCGAAAGGAAACATAGGTTCAGTCTCTTGCCGGACGGAAAAGAAAAATATGCACTGCGTCTGGGCGTTCCGTCATTTTTACCGAATTATGTTGAAAGTGATTGCTGTCCGGAATGCAAGAAGATCATTCTGGATAGCTCTGCTTATGAAAACCGCATGGACTAATTTGGAAAGAGCAGGAAAGGAATCGAGTAAATTCAGTAATTTAGGGCTTGCATAAAGCAGGCAATGTGATATGATAATAATGCGTCTTTCTAAAGAGAAAACGAAGTCTATATCATACTAATGAAGATCGGAGGACATTCACTTATGCCTATCGTTACTTCTAAAGAAATGTTTGAGAAAGCCTATGCTGGCAACTATGCCATCGGTGCCTTCAATGTGAATAACATGGAGATCATTCAAGGCATCACTGAGGCTGCGAAGGAAGTGGAGGCCCCACTGATTTTGCAGGTCAGCGCCGGTGCAAGAAAATATGCCAACCATACTTATCTGATGAAGCTAATCGAAGCAGCCGTTATCGAAACCGGCCTGCCCATCTGCGTACACCTGGATCATGGTGATAGCTTTGAGCTGTGCAAATCCTGCATAGATGGAGGATTCACCTCCGTGATGATCGATGGCAGCCATCTTTCCTTCGCGGAAAACATTGCTCTGACCAGGCAAGTGGTGGAATATGCCCATGACAAAGGTGTCGTGGTAGAAGGGGAATTGGGGCGCTTGGCCGGCGTGGAGGATGCTGTCAATGTCAGCGAAGAGGATAGCTCCTACACCCGCCCGGAAGAGGTTGAAGAATTCGTTTCCAGAACCGGCGTAGATTCCCTGGCAATCGCCATAGGCACCAGCCACGGTGCATTTAAGTTTAAACCGGGCACCAAACCTCAGCTGCGTTTTGATATTCTGGAGGAAGTAAGCCGTCGTTTGCCCGGCTTTCCCATCGTCCTGCATGGCAGCTCTTCCGTACCTCAGGAATTCGTTAAAATCGTTAATGAAAATGGTGGTGCCATGCCCGATGCCATTGGAGTTCCGGAGGAAATGCTGCGGCATGCTGCGGAACTGGCTGTCTGCAAGATCAACATTGATTCTGATCTTCGCTTAGCCATGACGGCAGCAGTGCGGCAGCATTTGAACCAGTATCCCGATCACTTCGATCCTCGCCAATATCTGAAACCGGCTCGGGAAGGCATCAAAGAAATGGTCAAACATAAGCTTATCAACGTCCTTGGCTGCGCAGGCAATGCATTTTAAGGCGGCAGTGCTTTAGAAATTAAATTTGGAGAGGCAACAATGACTGCTAAAAATTCTTTTCGACTTTTTCTGGAAAAGAAAGATGTCCGTATCTCGGCAAAACGTTATTTCATTGACGCTATGGGAAGCATGGCAATGGGCCTTTTTGCCTCCCTTCTTATAGGGACGATCCTCGATACTTTAGGGGATAAACTGGCTTGGGAATGGCTGATAAGTACTGCAGCTTATGCCAGTGCTGTTACAGGCCCGGCCATGGCAATCGCAATTGGTGCAGCACTAAAAGCACCGCCCCTGGTGCTCTATTCTCTCTGTGCAGTAGGTATGGCCTCAAATGAGCTGGGTGGCCCGCTCTGTACACTTTTTGCGGTGATCGTTGCCTCAGAGCTGGGTAAACTGATATCCAAGGAAACAAAGCTGGATATTATTCTTACACCCATTGTTACCATTCTCTCCGGCATAGGTGTTTCCACCCTGATCGGTCCCGGGGTCAGCTGGCTGATGACCGCTCTTGGAACTTTGATCATGTCTGCTACGGAACTGCACCGTTTTACCATGGGTATGGCGGTCTCCGTGATCGTAGGGATGGTTCTGACCTTACCCATCAGTTCCGCAGCAATCTGTTTTACTCTGGGCTTAGTTGGTCTGGCCGGTGGTGCTGCCACTGCCGGTTGCTGTGCGCAAATGATAGGTTTTGCAGTAATGAGCTTCCGTGAAAATGGTTGGGGCGGCATTCTCGCCCAAGGCTTGGGGACTTCCATGCTCCAGATGGGCAATATTATTCGCAATCCGCGCATCTGGATCCCGCCTACTTTGGCTGCTGCAGTAACGGGCCCAATAGCAACCTGCCTTTTCTCCATGGAAAATGGTGTTGCCGTTGCCTCTGGTATGGGTACCTGCGGCTTAGTGGGACCCATCGGTGTAATGGCGGCAGAGGGCTTTGGTGGATTTTGGTCTTGGATTGGACTCTTAGCCGTCTGTGTGATCCTCCCAGCTATCCTGACACCCATATTTGCCTGGCCCTTGCGAAAATGGGGCTGGATACGTCCCGGAGATCTGAAACTGGATCTGTAGATAAAAAGCAAGGATCGCCGAGAGCGATCCTTGCTTTTTCAAAGTAAATTTTTAAAGGAAACCTACTATGCCTATGAATAATAAAATCCGGCATCTGGAAAATGTAGCCCTTTCCGAGGATGGCAGGGAAGTGATCATCATTGATCAAACACGCCTGCCGGGGGAGCTTCATTATATCCGTCTAAGCAGTCCGGAAGAGCTTTACCTTGCAATTTTTGAGCTGAAAATCAGGGGAGCGCCCGCCATTGGTATTTTTGCAGCCTATGGGCTTTGCGCTTTGGCTGCGCAGATCCTGAATAGCGAAAATTTCCACCAAAGACTTCGCGAATATGGGGAATACCTGAATTCCTCCCGGCCCACTGCAGTGAATCTGTCCTGGGCGATCCAAAGACTGTTAGCTATAGCAGAAGCGCACAAGGACCGCAGCCCGCAAGACTTACTTCCCCTGTTGCAGCAGGAGGCAAGAGCTATTCATCAGCAAGATGTCTCCATGTGCAGGGCAATCGCAGAATACGGAAAAAGCCTGCTGCGGGAGAATATCGGCATCCTGACACACTGCAATGCCGGCCCTTTGGCTACCAGCCGATACGGAACAGCTCTTGGCCCCATACTTTTGGCCCATGAGCAGGGGATGCAGCTACGGGTTTTTGCAGATGAAACCCGGCCTCTGCTGCAAGGTGCCAGGCTTACAGCCTATGAGCTTCAGCAAGCCGGCGTGGACACGACACTGATCTGCGACAATATGGCTTCCCAGGTGATGAAGAATGGTTGGGTGGACATCTGCTTTGTCGGATGCGACCGGGTGGCCATGAATGGAGATACTGCAAACAAAATCGGCACCAGCGGTGTGGCGATTCTGGCCAAGCATTACGGCATTCCTTTCTATGTGCTGGGGCCCAGCTCAAGCATTGATAAAAACTGCCAAAGTGCTGCTGATATCCCAATTGAACTGCGCAGTAAAGAGGAGATCTGCAGCAAATATTATATGAAACCCATGGCTCCGGCCGGGGTAAAATGCTATAACCCTGCCTTCGATGTAACAGAGCATAATCTGATCAGTGGGATCATAACGGAAAAAGGAATTATTCGTCCTCCTTTCCGAGAAAATCTGGAAAAACTGATGTCCGAAGCGGAATGGGAAGGACCACAGTCCGAATAAAGCAATTATGCAATGAATCAATAATAGAGCTAGATGCATGCCGAAAGATGTATCTAGCTCTATTATTTTGAAATCAATAAAGTTTTTCTCTGTCTAAATTAAAGTGCACGAATTGCAGCAATCAGCTGCTCCACTGCCTCCGGCTGCGTGCCCCAGCTGGTACAAAAACGAACGGCACAGTGGCTCTCATCAACCCTCTGCCAGAAGGAATACGCAAAATCCTTCTCCAGTTTGGCAAGCCAGGCATCCGGAAGGATGGGGAACTGTTGATTGCTCATAGAAGGATAGAGAAAATCACAGCCGCGCGCTGCGAAAGCACTGCGGATTTCCATAGCATATTCATCTGCTTGCCGGGCTATACGATAATAAAGACCGTCTTCAAACATGGTCTGGAACTGAATTCCCAGTAAGCGTCCTTTTGCCAGCATGCCGCCACGATTCTTCATCATGGAGCGGAATCCATTGCTCAGTTTGAGATCAGTGAATACCAAAGCCTCTCCCATCATCAGCCCCTGCTTTGTACCGCCGATATAGAAAACATCACAAAGCTGTGCGATTTCCGGGAGAGTAAGATCGCAGGCGCTGCTCATCAGACCGTAACCCAAGCGAGCCCCATCCAAAAAAAGAGGAAGACCCAGTTTGCGACAAGTCCGGGAAAGTGCACTAAGCTCTTCTTTGGTATAGAGCAGGCCAGTTTCGGTGGGCCAACTAATGTAGACCATACCCGGCTGAACAATATGCTCCTTGGTTACATCATCCTGATAGGCATCGTAAACTGCCTGTACCATTTCCGCGCTGAGCTTGCCATCTTTTGTCGGGAGAGCAAGTACTTTGTGACCGGTAGCCTCCACGGCACCGGTTTCATGGGTATTTATGTGGCCACTGTCCGCACTGATCACGCCCTGATAGGGGCGAAGCAGAGAAGCAATTACTGTCAGATTGGTCTGGGTTCCTCCAATCATCAGATGAATGGCACAGGCATTCGGCTCCAAACCGCAATCCCTGCGCAGTAATTCCCGAGCTGCCTCGCAAAAGGCATCTTCTCCGTAGCCGGGAGATTGTATAAGATTGGTTTCCGCTAAGCGTTCTATAATCGCTGGGTGACAGCTTTCGCTGTAATCGCATTCAAAACGAAACATTTTACCCCTCTTTTCCAAGTTAATCATCTATATTTAGCAACAGAACATTTTAATTGTACCATATTCAAAAATTTTTTCAAGAAAAGACGAAGCTTTTTCTGTAAAAATACCGCCAACAACTAAGAAGAAGCGAATACTCGATAAAAGAGGAGCGACAGGAACTTTATCAGTTTATTTATGGATACCCGTTTACTCCCGGCCCCGAAAGCTTGCTTAGCTTGGTAGATAAGCTGCAATGCTATGGGAGAAGTGCGCCAGCAATCCTGCAGAAAAGCAAAAGTTATCAGAAGAAGCTGCAGGAACAATAAAGCGGTGCAAAGATCTGCCAATGCGCCCGTAAAACAAAAATAAAGGGCTTGCTGCCTGCAGTTTGCAAACAAGAAGCCCTTTATTTTAGAAACATGCAGAAGGTTTCAAATAAGCTTCTCCATTCCAAAAAGCTTATTTAATAATGGTCAGTTCCCTTGTGACTTTATTCAGAATTTCAGTCTCGCCTTTTTCATTAATAGCAACGATGTTTTCGATGCGCATACCATAAACATTGGCAAGATAGACACCGGGTTCAATAGAGAAGCACATACCACGTTCCAAACGGCGGGGATTGCACTCCTTAATGTCCGGAGCTTCATGAATCATATATCCGATACCATGGCCCACACGGTTGATCAGCGTATCAGCATAGCCCTGTTCTTCCAGAACAACACGGGCTGCCTTATCAATATCCGGAATCCAGGCACCTTCAACAGCAGCTTCCTGAGAAGCCAATTGGGCACGATCAACCAGATCATAGATGCGACGCTGATCTTCCGTTGCATCGCCCACAAAGACGGTACGGGAGATATCAGACTGCATTTCATTGTATTCGCAGCCCCAGTCCAGAACCATAATATCCTGTTCCTGGATCACACGGTCATAGCCGCTGTAGTGGGGAAAACCGGAATTCGGGCCAGAAGCGACGATGGCCCAGAGATTTGTGCCGCCGCGGCTGGTCATCTGCTCAAACATAAAATCGCGAATCTGTGCTTCCGTCACGCCGGGGCGAATAAATTTGATGGTGGGCTCAAAGGCTGCATCAGCAATGGCTGCAGCTTTACGCAGATTTTCCAGTTCTTCAGGGGTTTTGCGAATGCGGACTTCTTCCAGCAGAGGTTTGGCGTTTTTGAAGTTCACGCCACATTTATCGCTGATTTCCAGCACATTAAAAGCCTGGGCAGAGGAATTCACGCCCACGGTAGCACCCTTCAGGCCCTGTTCTTCCAGGATCTTGCCGACCACATTCGTCATTCCATCTCCATCAAACCAAGTGTAGACCGGGATCTCATGGTTGAAAGATTCTTTAATCTCATCGCCATAAAGCAGATTGCAAACATAGAAGCAACTTCCGTCTTTTTTGATGAAGAGCCCCTGAAAGCGCTCGCACATCATGGGGGAGAAGCCAGCAAAGAATTTCATTTCTTCGGAAGGGCAAACCAAAATAGCATCAAATTCGGTCTCACCCATCATAGAGACCAGCTTTTCAATGT
>JAUMYD010000195.1 GCA_030528765.1 Bacillota bacterium | reverse complement strand
TCTGTCATTGCGGGGAAGTTCAGCTGCAGGACTGCAAAGCAGTACACAGCTGAACAACGTGGCAATCTTCAGCATCTCCCTCAAATACCAAAGTTCTTTGGGCCCCTTTCTTTCAGGGAAGGGGCAGTCTTAAAAGAGAAAACCCTTCTTTTCTTGAAAGAAAAGAAGCAAAAGAACTTTAGCGGAAAACCTGATCATCTGTCATTGCGGGGAAGTTCAGCTGCAGGACTGCAAAGCAGTACACAGCTGAACAACGTGGCAATCTTCAGCATCTCCCTCAAATACCAAAGTTCTTTGGGCCCCTTTCTTTCAGGAAAAAGGCGGTTCAAGCAGGCAGAAGCCAGCTATATCATCAAATTTAGCTCTACTTATAAGAAATTTTGATCTGCACAGAAGCAAAAATCGTTATCTGCAAAAGCCTTTCTTTTCAAACAAAACCCATCGATACAGGCTGCAGCGGGCCCGTATCGATGGGAAATATTCGTTTTATTTTCGGGGCAGCGCTTACATCTTCTCGGGGGCAGAGACGCCCAGGGCTTTCAGGGCGCTGCGGATGACGGTGGCCACAGACTGGATCAGGCTGAGGCGGGCATTCATCAGCGCCGCATCCTCGATGATGCAGTGGCAGTGGTTGTAGAAATTGTGGAAAAGACCGGCCAGATCCATCACATAGCCGGCGATGCGGTGGGGCTCCCGGTTCACGGCGGCGATGGCCATTTCATCCGGGTAATCTGCCAGACGGCGGATCAGCTCCTGCTCAGAGGCTTCCGTCAGCAGGGAAACATCCGCCTTCTCCGGCTGGCGGCCTGCCTGCGAGAGGATGGAGCAGATGCGGGCATGGGCATACTGCACATAATACACCGGGTTATCGGCAGACTGGCTCTTTGCCAGATCCATATCGAAATCGATGAGGCTGTCCGCGCCGCGCATGACGAAGAAGAAACGGGCGGCATCCCGGCCCACTTCCTCCACCAGCTCCTCCAAAGTGACATAGGTACCTGTACGCTTGCTCATCTTCAGCAGCTCACCGTTCTGGTAAAGGCGGACGAACTGCATGAGGATGACCTCAAGCTGGTCTTTTTTATAGCCGATCGCCTCCATGGCACCCTTCATGCGGGCCACATGGCCGTGGTGATCCGCGCCCCAGATATCGATGACCTGATCAAAGCCCCGCTGGAATTTGTTCTGGTGATAGGCAATATCTGCGGCAAAATAGGTGGGGATACCATTGGCACGAACCAGGACTTCCGGCTTTTCCTCGCCGAAGCGTTCGCAATCCAGCCAGATCGCGCCCTCTTTTTCCAGCAGCCATTTGTCCTGCTCCAGGGTCTCCAGCACAGCTTTGATCCTGCCGCTGTCGTGCAGCTCCCGCTCGGAGAACCACTTGTCATAGTATACGTTGAAATGCTCCAGCGCCAGGCGAATGGCGGCGATCTTCTTTTCCAGCGCATATTCAGCCAGGTATTCCTTACGCAGGGATTCCTCTATATGCAGGTATTTGTCACCGATCTCTTCGATCAGACCCTTGATGAGGATGGGCAGGTCTGCGCCGTGATAGCCATCCTCGGGGAATTCGATCTCCTGCCCCAGCTGCTGCAGATAGAGGGCGTTCAGGGTATTGGCGAATTTCTCGATCTGATTGCCTGCGTCGTTCACATAATATTCCCGCTGCACCTTCCAGCCGGCCATATCCAGGATCCCGGCCAGGCTGTCGCCGATGGCAGCGCCGCGGGCATTGCCCATATGCAGCTCACCGGTGGGATTGGCAGAGACGAATTCCACCTGGATCTTCTGACCCTTGCCCGTATCACTGCGGCCGAAATCCTCACCCTGGGCAAGGATATCTGCCAGCACACGCTGGAGCCAGCCCTCTTTCATGCGGAAATTGATAAAGCCCGGCCCGGCGATCTCCATTTTTTCCACTTCCGTGCCGGAGAAATCAATGCACTCCGCAATGATCTTCGCCAGATCCCGGGGGGACATATGGCACTGCTTGGCCATGACCATGGCGGCGTTCACCGCGAAATCCCCATGGGCTGCCTCCCGGGGACGCTCCACCGGGAAATCCGGGATCTGCTCAAAGGAGATGCGCCCGGCGGCCTTTGCCTGCTCCAGCGCTGCACAAACAGCCTGATGGATGGCCTGCCGACGCTGACCCATGACGGTGTTGAATTCCTGCATATTTCTTTCCTCCCATGCTATGTTCGATCCATGGCAAGATGCGCCGCACCTGCCACGCTTTTCTTTTTTCGTACCTTATATCATAGCGCAAACTGCGCTTTTTTACAAGAGGGATGAGAATTAAAGCTCCCCACCCTCCCCGCTCCCCGCTCGCTCTCCTCTTGTCAAAGAAGAAGGGTTTTATATTTCTTTTAAAACCCCCACTTTTTTGAAAAAAAGTGGGTCAAAAAACTTTAGTATTTGGGCTGCGG
>JAUMYD010000053.1 GCA_030528765.1 Bacillota bacterium | reverse complement strand
GCCTTCTTCCTGCGCCGAGCAGCCAAAAAGACAAACCAGACTACGAAAAATGAGGCAGATGCGAAGGTGCTTTCTCATGATTGCTTCCTCCTATACGGCTTAAAGAAGGTTGTCATCAATTTCATCCAAAAATTGCCGCCGGTCATTGAGTGGGAAAAAGGCGTTTGGATCCAGCAATTTATCCAGATCGATCTGCGCAAAAGCAAAACCTTCGGGCTCTTTGCAAAGATCCAGGATCTCCCCGAATTGGGAGACAAGCAGGGAGCTTCCAGCCAGCTTCCCCTCTTTATCACGCAGATTCGCACTCACAAAAACAGAACGATTCTCTGCTGCCCGCGCCCTGGTCATAAGAATATATTCCTCCCGACGGCAGTCGGGCCAGGCAACAGGCAAAGTAAAAAGCCGCGCACCGCGAAGGACCATATTCCGAAAGAACTCGGGGAAACGCAAATCGTAACAGATCGCCATCCCCACCCGCAGCTCAGGCAGATTTTGTTCATCCGACAGGATGCCCCATTCTTCCCCGGGGGAAAAATATTCCTTTTCTCTGCCAAAAAGATGTGCTTTCCTGTATTTCCCCAAAATCTCCCCTGCCGGATTGATAAAAAAAGAACTATTGTATAATTTTCCATGCCGGGACTCCACAATGCTCCCACCGCCGATGAAGACCCCATGCTTCCGTGCCTTCTCCCGCAAAAAGGACAGGCTGGGACCATTCACATCTTCCGCCATTTCCGGCAGTTCCGCAAAATGCTCGTCATCATAAGCGCTGTTCCAAAGCTCCGGCAAAACAAAAAAATCTGCTCCCCTGCGGAGCGCCTCTTCCATAATCAGCTCCACACGCTGCAAGTTATGAGCCTTATCTCCCCATATCCCCTGAATTTGTATTGCTGCAACATTGATTTTCATATTCCTATGATCTCCGCGATCTCGCTAAGCTGCGAAATTTTATGATATCGGCCAGATACCTCAGCGTGGTCAAAAATCCAATCATCCGTGTCAAAATGAATCGCATTCAGTCCCACAGCCAAAGCCGGTTTTATATCTGATTTCAGGCTGTTGCCGATCATCCAGGAAGAAGAGGCATCCAAAGAGCAGGAATCCAGCAGCTCCAGAAAGCTTTCCTGCGTCTTCAGCCGCACCACACGACAATGGGAAAAATAATCCCCAAAGCCGCTACGCTGGATCCGTTCCAGCTGTGAGCTCTTTTCCCCCTGGGAAAAAAGGATCAGCGGCAGCTTTTCGTAAAGCTGCTCCAAAAGCTCTTTTGCGCCCAGAACAGCCTCCATCGGAGCCTGGTGTACGCTCCAGCCCAGTTGGAAGAGAGCTTTTGCCTTCTCTTCATCTGTTTCTCTGCCCTGCTGCCTGCAAAAATGCCGGTAGGTCTCTTCAAAAGAACGGGGAAAGCAATCTTTGGCTGGATAGCCGGCCTCTGTCACCAGGGCGATATCCTTTTTCCGCATGAAATGACGAATCTCTGATTCCTCTCCCAGCTGCATTTCCAGTAGTTCCTGAATAAAAAGGGCTTCATAGCGAAGGAAGATCGGATAGGATTG
Source organism: Bacillota bacterium (assembly GCA_030528765.1). Taxonomy (GTDB): domain Bacteria; phylum Bacillota; class Dehalobacteriia; order UBA4068; family UBA4068; genus RGIG3155. The sequence goes on along the minus strand of JAUMYD010000053.1, from coordinate 9,135 downwards.
GACCAGTGTATCATCAAAATCAAAAATTATCGCCGCCTGCTTCATCCTCTTGCCTCAGCTTGTTTCTGTATGCGAAAATCCTGCTTGGAAGCCAGCTCCAACACATCACAGCCCTCCATCAGGCGGGAAGTGGTACGTCGGCCGATACATTCTCCCAATTCCGGCAGGCTTAAATTGGTCGTGATCAGGCAGGGCAGCTCGTAATTGAGCCTATAATTGACGATGGCAAAAAGCTTATTCTGCACCCATTCCGTAAAATTATGGGCACCAAGATCATCCAGAACCAGCACTGATGCTGTATAAGCTCGACGAATCAGTTCAGCTTCTCGCATACCCTGGTTTTCCCGGTGATAACTGTCACGAAGCTGATCCAGGAACTCCGGAACGACCTGAAAGAAAACATCTACATTCTTTTCCAGCAGCAAATTGGCTGTTGCCGCTACCAAGTGGGTTTTCCCACAGCCGTTTCCGCCGGTCAGGACGATCCCCCGGGGAGCCTGCCCCGCCAGATAAGCAGCAGCAAATTCCCGCACGGCAATTAAAGCCTGCCTGGCCAGGGATTGATAGCTGCTTTCTTTTCCCGGCAGAGCTTCCCTACTATACTTATTCAGATAAAAATTCTCAAATCTGCATTTTGCAAGCTTAGGAGGAAGAGAAGAGCGCTGCACGGACTGCTGCTTCTTTCTGCATTTGCAAAGGCGAGCACTGGCCCCATCGCTGATCCATCCTGTATCCCGGCAGAGCGGGCAATGATAGACTTCTTCATCTCCGGCAGTAAAGGCATTTTCCCCGGATTCCAGCATTTGAAGTATCTTATTCAGATCTGCATTGATTTCTTCCATTTTTCCTCCTGCTCCACCTACTTATACAGATTGGCCTGGATCTGCGACAGCTGCTTCAGAAAATCATCATTTTGTGCTTCACCAATTGCTTTGGAAGCGGGATTTCTTGTCTTTTTCTTTCGCTCGGGCTTCACATCCAGCTCCTGTACCTGCTCCAGGCTATGCAAGCCCTTTTTACACCAATCCCGCAGGATCGAATTCATATAAGCCAAATTGCCCTTATCCTGAAGAACGGCCCGGCGCAAAGCCTCTTCGATCAATTCCGCCGCAATGCCATCATCCTCCAGCCATTGGCGAATCTGTTCATTTTCTGAAAACTTCAAGGTTCTCCCCAGCTCTGCCTCAAAGCGGCGATAAAGCCTGCCCAAGCAAGAAAGAGAATCCCCTGCCGCAGCCCGGCGATGCAGCGGTCGCTCCCAGTTCGCTGCCGGAGAGCAGAGCCGTTGTTCATCCAGCCAGCATTCATACAAAAAACGGAACAAAGATCGGCAGTGAAAGGAGGCATCCTCTTCTCGCCGTTCCAGCACCCCTGAAGGGAGCAGGGATTCCAGCAAAGGAAGCGCCTCTTCCCGGGAAATCTTCAATTCCGCAGCTGCTTCATCCGGGCTGATACTACCTTTGCGCAGCAAAGGTCCTGAAATGCGCAAAAAGAGAAGAAGCTCCGCATCTGCCATGGGCAGCCGATGATAGTTTTCCAACAAAGTTTTGGGAAGCATGATGCAATCCTGCAGCATGCACTGCGCAAAACGGATCGTATAATCCGCATCCGGAATATTAGACATGTTTTCCTCTTTATATTAAACATAAAACAGCGTTTTCGGGTGTTGATTTGCACATCGGCAAGAAGGTCTATTGCTTTATAAATATTGTATGCGAAGGGAAAAGGAAAGTCAATCTTTTGAAGAACGGCAGTACCCTTAGCCCCTTTCAGCAACAGTGAAAAGAAAGCAGAAAGTCCCCATCAAACTATATAAAAAACTACGCAAAACAGCCATCAAAACAGCTGCTCCCGCTCCAGCCGCACGATTTCCCCATCAAAGCATTCAAAACAAACTTCCAGTCCCCAAGCTCCCCAAAACAATTTTCCCGGCACTTTCTTCCGCTGAACAGGCAGCTTTATTCAGTACGGCAAAAGATATATGAAAAACCGGCCTATATTCGAAACTATAGGCCGGTTTAACTGCATTACAGACACTCAAAAAGTGCATGTGAAATTAATCGTTGGTATAAGGCAGCAGAGCCACGATGCGAGCCCGCTTGATAGCCTCTGTCAGCATACGCTGATGCTTGGCGCAATTGCCGGAAATCCGGCGGGGTAAGATTTTGCCGCGCTCAGTAATATATTTGCGGAGTTTGGCAGCATCTTTGTAATCGATAGATTCAGCCTTGTCCACGCAGAAGCTGCAAACACGACGACGGCCGCGACGATTATTTCTGCCGCGGGAGAAATCGCGTTCACCACGTTCAGGACGGCTGGTTCTTTCTTCAGCCATGATATATCCTCCATAAAATTTACATCATATCATAGTATTGAAAAAGCTGTCTTAGAAGGGCAGATCATCATCGCCGACCATATCCCGGTCAGCCCCCGTATCAAAGGGGGATACCTCAGGCGGCGGAGCTCCATATGCGGAAGCGGAAGCAGAGCCGCTGTCCTTCGGAGAGAGGAAGCGTACATTATCGGCCACTACCTCAGCAGCCTTACGCTTACTGCCATCCTGCGCTTCATAAGAACGGATTCGCAGGCTGCCATCAACCGCAGCCAACTTCCCTTTAGAAAGATAATTGGCGCAGTTTTCTGCCTGCTGTCGCCAAACCACAATATCGATAAAATCAGTCTCCCGTTCACCGGAAGCATTTTTAAAATTGCGGTCAACAGCCAGAGTAAAAGTGGCAACTGCGATACCGCTCTGGGTAAAGCGCAGTTCGGGGTCACGGGTCAATCTGCCTATCAAAACGACACGATTCAGCATGGAAACCTCCTCCGCAGACCTATTCGCCAGCTTTCACGATCAAATAACGCATGATTTCATCAGCGATCTTGAAGTTACGCTCCAGTTCCTGAGGCAGCTCCGGACCAGCATTGAACCGGGTCAGCACATAATAACCTTCGCGCAGCTTTTCGATCTCATAAGACAGCCTTTTCTTACCCCAAGGCTCCGTACTGATGATCTCACCACCGTTATTCTGGATCAGCGCATTGTATTTTTCGATGAGTTCAGCATATTTATCATCTTCAAAATTGGGTTTGATGATATACATTACTTCGTACTCGCGCAATCCAATTCACCTCCTCCCTTTGGACTAACGGCCCTTCCGTCTTACGGAAAGGCAGGGTTGAAAACCAATTTATTTTATCATATTTTTTTATGGAGCACAAGTCTTTTTAGAAATTTTCTGTTGAAAAATCATCGTAAACAGCCAGGGCTTCCCGTGCTGCTGCTGCGACCCAGCCCTCCTGATCACCAAGAAGGCTCTGCAAAGTGGGAAAACCTCGCATATCTCCAATTTGCCCCAGTGCCTTTGCCGCTGCAGCGCGAACCTGCCACTGCCGATCATTGGCCGCCAGGATCAGCTGGGGAACCGGGCTCACCATCTGGCCAGAGCCCAAAGCCAGGCAGGCAGCAGCCCGCACCTGAGGATTCTTGCTTTTCAGGCAAGCAAGCACATTTTCCGTAGGGAATTCAACTGCAGCCTGTGCAATGATTTCCAGCATAAGCAGTTTCTGCGGCTCCTCCACTTCTGGAAGCATATAAGCCAGCAAGGCAGCACTTTGATTTGGCATAGAAAGAAAGACCTCTGCCACGCGGGCTGTTACATAGCGACCGGGGCGCACCAAAGCAGGCACCAGCAAGGATAGGGATTTTGGCTCACGGATCGCAGACAAAATCCGCACCCCATTCATCTGGATCTGGGCATCCTGATTTGCCAGAAACTCCACAAAGGTACGCAGTGTATTGGAATCCGGAAAAATTTTCCAGGCATCCACCAGTACACCCAAAGGAAAACCATCCTCATTCAGATGCAGACTGTAGCTTTCCAGCATTCTGGATTCTCTAACCAGCTGCGCAAGGCTATTCTGCACGCCAAGGGAACAGCGTTCATAGGCTGTAACCACATCCGCCAAGCTCTGTGGTGCCTTCAGAAGGATCCGCCGGGCAGTCTCTCTATTAAGTTGCTGTCCGCAGCTGATAATTTTCTCCGGCAGGGGAAGCAGAATCGCCCCGTTTCCAGAATCTTCCTCCGGCTTTTCTATATCAATGAAGGTTCGAGCCGAAGAATCTTTTAATGTCGATTTCTGCTTTTTCTTTATGTTTAAAACAGCAAAAACAAGAAAAAGAAAAAGCAACACCATCACAAGGCCAAGGATCGCGATATATGTCCAGAAGCCGGAGGGATCGCGCTCATAAAGAATCCCAAGGTGGCTTAAATTATAAAAGAACTCGCCCAAGGGAGATCTTGATCCATCCAACACACCAGCCATAAGCCCTCCTATATAAGTATGAGATCCTGTAAATTTCGCAGAGCAGGAACAACGATTTGAGATTTTTCAAAGAATTCCAGGGGCGCCTTCCCCATGCCCATGCCGACCAGTGCCGGCAGGACCACGTCCGTCAGAACCACGATCAGAACCACGCAGATCAAGGCAGATGCAACAGCACCCAAAGCCCGATTCAGGCTACCAAGAAGCCCTCGCCCAAAGGCACCGGTCATGGCATAAGCCAGCCTGCGAACCAGCCAGCAAACCACAGTAAAGACGACTACGAAGGAAACCACCTCCAGCAGACGCGTGGCGATGCTTCCGCTGTCACTGTTAAAGAAAAGAGAGAAAAAGGCATCCAGAGCAGGCTTATCGATTGTTTCCTTTATGCCGGGGAAAAGCTCAGCAATATAGGAGGCAACAAAGGGGGAAGCGTATCTGGCTGCTTGGTAGCCCAATACATAGGCACCAATTTTAGCGATAACATTGATCGTTCCCAGACGCCAACCATAAAATGCACCCAATAGCAGGAAGCCCAAGAGGATCAGATCGCTTACCGTAATAGAATCAAATGTCATAATATCACCCACCTACTATAATTTTTTGTATGACTCAATAAATTATTATACCATGCGAAAAGCCGGAGATTCAAGCAAAACACCAGCGGATTTACAGAAAAACATGCTAATTGCTCTGTGCGTTGATCACTGCTGCCAGATAGCCTCCTCCGAAGCCATTGTCTATATTCACGACAGACATACCGGAGGCACAGCTATTCAACATGGAAAGCAGCGCGGAGAGACCATGAAAAGAAGCCCCATAACCAACGGAAGTGGGAACTCCGATCAGGGGAGCAGCAGTCAGTCCGCCGATCACAGAAGGAAGAGCACCCTCCATACCGGCCACCACTACCACTGCCTTTGCCCGCTGCAGCAATTCCTGATGAGCCAAAAGCCGATGCAGACCGGCCACGCCCACATCATAGACGCGCTCCACCGCGGCCCCCATCAGCTCAGCTGTTCGGGCAGCCTCTTCTGCCACAGGGAGATCAGAAGTCCCTGCACAAAAAACAGCTACGCAGCCCTTCAGCGGCTCCCTGCTTTGCTGCAGATAAACCATCCCCGAGCATGGATCATACTGGGCATCGGGTATCTCTTTTAAAACGCAGGCTGCTTTTTCCGCATCACAGCGCGTTGCCATGATGTTCCTCTGTGTGGATTCTCTCAGCCTCTGCAAAATACCTGTGATCTGTTCAGCAGTTTTACCCGCCCCGTAGATCACCTCCGGCCATCCGCAGCGCCGCTCCCTGTCTGTATCCAGGCAAGCATAACCCATCTCCGTGAAACCTTTTGGCGCCAACTGCTCCTTTGCAGCCTCGACCGTTACCCTATGCTCTGCGACAGCCTGCAAAAGGCATTCAAGCTCATTTTGTTTCATAGATTTCTCCTCGCTCGGAAAGCATAGCAGACTTTCCCTGCAAAATTTTCACCGCTAATTTCCCCTTTACGGCTATTTATAATATACGATGCCCTTGCCTGTTTCCCCTTTTGGCATTATAATAATAACGTTAAATAATGAGGAGGTTATCAGTATGGCTCTTTCCTGTGGGATCATCGGACTGCCTATGGTAGGCAAAACCACTTTCTTTAATCTTTTGACCGGCCTGGGCGTGGAAACCAGCGCCTTTTTCTCTGGAAAAACGGCAACAAACACCGGGCATGCCACTGTTCCGGATGAAAGACTTATCTATCTAAGCGATATGTTCAAGCCTAAAAAGACGACTTATGCCCAAGTGGAGATCATTGATATCCCCGGCCTGGTGCGGGGCGCTTCCAAAGGCCAAGGCAGCGGCAATGAATTCCTTTCCTCTGTGCGGGATGCGGACCTGCTGGCCCACATCGTGCGCGCCTTTGAGAATCCGGATGTACTGCATGTAGATGATAGCATCAATATCATGCGGGATATCGCTACCATCGAAATGGAACTGCTTTTTGCGGATTTGCAGCTGATCGAAACCCGCCTTTCCCGGATCAGCGGCGGCCCCAGAAAAAAGGTGGAACACCCCCTGGAGGAAGCTTGCCTGAAAAAATGTCAGGATCTTCTGATGGAGGAAAAACCCCTGCGGCAGCTGGAGCTTTCTGAGGAAGAGCAGGAAGCACTGAAGCACATCACGTTCCTGACCAATAAGCCCATGATGATCGTGGTAAATGTGGATGAGGCGCAGCTCAGTGCAAATGATTACCCGGGAAAAGCGGAGGTGGAGAAGTATTGCGCCGAGCAGGGCTATGAACTGTTGACCGTCTGCGCGAAAACGGAAGAAGAGATCGAGCAGCTGCCTGAAGAAGATAAAACACTCTTCATGGAAGAGCTGGGCATCAGCGAAAGTGGGATCAACCGTATGGCTAAGGCTGTCTATGCCCAGCTGGGCCTGATCTCTTTCCTGACAGCCGGTGAAGATGAGGTTCGGGCCTGGACCATCAAAAAAGGATTGAACGCCAGAAAGGCAGCCGGCAAAATCCATTCCGATATCGAGCGGGGCTTCATTCGTGCGGAAACGGTTGCTTTTGCCGACTTGAAGGAATGCGGCTCCATGGCAGCAGCCAGAGAAAAAGGCTGCTTCCGCCTGGAGGGTAAGGAATACATCGTTGCAGACGGGGATATCATCAATTTCCGTTTCAATGTTTGATGGGTGCAGGCTATGAGTGATCCAAACCAAGGCTTTCGCCTGAAATTCAATGACAGTGAGGCTATCGCCGCTAACAAGACCCGTAAGGAGCTGCTGCTGCTTTTTGTGGCGCTGCAGCATACCGGGCATTCCCCGGAAGATGCGGAAAGCCAGGCCATGGTGGAGCGTTATCGGAACGAGTACATTGACGTATATCTCTTTACCAGCAGCCCTATTCAAATTTTCGCCTTGGGTACTGCCATTTCTCTCGACCCCTATAACCGCATGGAATGCGAAGAGATCGCTGAAGGCTTGGCAGACTTTCTCTCCCAGGCGATGCTGGCCTATTACCACAAGCAAAAAGAGCAGGCTTAGCCGCAGAACGACCTTCATGGCAGGACTTTCCCGCACAAAAGAAAAATGAAAAAAAGGGTTTCTGCGCGAAGGATAGAAATATAAAAGGTGGCAGAAGGGTCCCCACGAGTATCAACATGGGAACGGTCTGAAATGAATTTGGGTAGACCCAACAGCAGCCTGGACAACTGCTGTTGAGAAGGCTGGTCCCTTCTGCCTATGAGTTTTTTGAAGGAGAAAAGATGCAAAATTCAATAGGTGGAAAAGGCTCCACAATTCTTTTATCCGTGGAGCCTCATGATATCGATTTTTTTAACAAACTACTTGAAGGCTATGATAACATGGCGATGATTACTGCCGTTGATCCGGGGATCGGCCGCTTGGCTCTGCGTGTATCGGAAAATGCCAAGAAGGACATGCTGGCGATCCTGCACTGCTTGCCTATTCCCGTATCGATCGACAATGCCTGACCCGCTGACAGAAAAGCAGCAGGGAGAACCTCCCAGGATGAATTTTTCAAAAGAAAAATTCATCCTTTTTTATGCCCGGAAGGACTCTCGCTAGAAAACAGCAATGCCATCCTCTTTTTCATAAAAGGATGCTAAGACAAAATATGCGAGAAAGTACCGACTACAGACGGCACAGCGCTGAGAAAAGAACGATGCCGGCCACGCAGCCAGCATCGTTCTTTTCTCTCCAATGTGATGAATAAAGCAGCAGGCCACCGATGATCACAGGGCTGCCACAAAAAATTCCTCTCCTTCGGCTTTTCCGCTGCGCAAAGAGCCTCCCCTAGTCTTCACGATCTCCGGTAATGGCAATCTCAGTTCCCTTCTCATTTTTACGAAGCAGATGCCGCAGCTGTTCTGTAACAATGGGGACCGCTTCAATGGCCTTATCCAGATTTGTGGCTCCACTGACGGGGATCAAACGCACGCTTTCCCCACACATCACAAGAAAGGCCACCGGGTTGATATTGATCCCTGCTCCGCTGCCACCTGCAAAAGGCAATTCTCTATCCCTTCCACTGGAGCTGCGATCCCGCTCTTTTCCCCCCGTGTTTCCGCCGCCTGCCACAAAGCCGCAGCTTACTTTTGAAACGGGGATCACAGCAACACCGCCGCCGCTCTCAATAATATCCCCAACAATGGTGTTCACATCGACCATCTCCCGCAGGCTCTGCATCGTTGTAGACATCAAAGCTTCAATCTCACGTTCACTGGTCATTTGCCAAACCTCCCTTTTATGCTCCGGTAAATCAGAGAGCTGATTCTGAAACTAAAAACAATGCGGATCTCCCCAGAGGAGGTGGAAAAAGGCTGCAGCTGCAGCTCTGTCCATCGAAAAAACCAACGGGCCCTGCCAATGGCAACCGAGGAACAAAACGCTCCGAAAAAAAGAGCGCTAAGAGCAGGGTTTTCCCAAAGTGTACCCTGCAGCTGAATACGCTCCAAACGCAAAGCGCGAAAATGTGTTTTTAGCAGCTGCCAAAAATCAGAGCGGAAAAGAAACCAGCTGCCTTGCTTTCTTTGATACTCTGTATGGCATTTCTTTGCCCTAGGAAGCCGTAAAGGCCGCGCTGCTCCGGCAAAAGTTCTGGGCAGATAGCGCAAAGATACGCTGCTGCCTTCGTAATACAGCTCAATATAAATAGGATTCAAAAGCAGGGCCAGCAAGAAATAAAAAGGAGGCAGCAGGAGTAGCATTCCGAACTCCTTCCGGAAGAAGATCTGCCAGAAGTATGCCCGCAAAATGGAAAAAAGATGTATTCCTAGGCTATATAATTTTTCATG
>JAUMYD010000052.1 GCA_030528765.1 Bacillota bacterium | reverse complement strand
CATCAACCAGGGCCGCATCAATGAGCTGGTGAACGCCAAGCCGGATGAGCGCCGAACCTTGGTGGAGGAGGCAGCGGGCATTGTCAAATACCGGGACCGGAAGCGGGAAGCCCTGCGCAAGCTGGCAGATACGGAGCGGCATCTGGAAAGACTGGGGGACATTCTGGGCGAGCTTTCCGGACGTATCGAGCCCCTGCGGCTGCAATCCCAGCGGGCCGAGGAGTACCTGCGCCTGAAAGAGGAGGCAGATCGGATGGAGATCGGCATTTCCGTCCGGGTGCTGAGCGAGGCAGAGGAAAAAATCCGCAATTATGACCAGGAGATCGAAAAGAGGGAGGAAGCACTCCTCCAGGATGAGACAGAGCGTCTGGCTACTGCGGCAGAGGCGGCTGATCTGCGCCTGCAGCTGGCAGCGCTTGATGAAGAAGCTGCCCGGGCCGGTGAGGAATTCCACCGATTGCAGCGGGAGCAGGAAAAACTTTCCGGGGAGCAAAAGCTGAATGAAAGCAATCTGCAGAACGCAGAGGAAAACTTTCAGCGCTGGAGCCGGGAGCTGGCAGCACTGGAAGAAGCCATCCTTCGCAAAAAGAAACAGGCCCAGGAGCTGCAGCAGCAGATCCTTCAGAAGCAGCAGGCCTTGCAGGATCAGGAAGCGCAGCTGGCTTCCGGGGAGGGAAGCAGCGAGGATCTGCGGAGCCTGCTGGCCCTGCGGGAAGAGCACTATGCTTCCCTGGGCGGGCAGTTGGCAGAGCTCCGTGCTGCCCGCGCTGCTCTGGAAGAAAAGATCGCTCTGCAGCAGGGGCTGGCAGAAAAGCAGCAGCAGAACCGCAGTAAGGCAGCGGAAGAGCTGCAGCAGGCCCTGCAGGAGCAGGAGGAGGCCAACGCCCTGCTGGAAGAGGCAGAGCAGGCTCTTTTGCAGCAGCAGGCAGAAGCCAGGCGGATGAGCAGCCGCCTGAATGAAAGCGAGCTTTGTATTCGTAAGCTGACCCTTGCCAGCCAGGAGCTGGCGGCAGAGGAGGCGGATTTCCGTTATAAGGTGCATTCTCTGCAAACGAAGGTCAATATGATGGAGGAAATGGCTGCCGGCTATGAGGGCTTTTTCCCCGGTGTCAAGGGTCTGATGACTGCCTGCAGAAAGGGTGGGGGCCCGGAGGGTGTTATTGATGTAATCTCTGAGCTGATGGATGTTCCTTCCCAGTATCGGGTAGCCATAGAGGCCTACCTGGGTGCGAATATCCAGAATATCGTGGTCAGGGACAGCCAGGCTGCCAAGGCCGCGGTGGCTTATTTAAAGAAAAACCAGCTGGGTCGGGCGACCTTTTTGCCTTTGGATATTCTGAAGCTGCGGGAACCCTATGATTTCAGCCGGGCTCTGGAGCTGCCGGGAGTTTTCGGAAGGGCATCCGAGCTGGTGAGCTGTGATCCGGCCTACCGGAAGGCAGTGGATTTTCTTCTGAACAATATGCTGCTTTGCGATAACATGGATACTGCCCTGCTGGCAGCAAAGGCGCTGAACTATCGTTCCTCCGTGGTGACGCTGGATGGGGATATGGTCAGCCCCGGGGCCACGGTTTCCGGCGGCAGCAGGCAGAATAAGGCCGGGGAGCTGCTGAGCAAGAAAAGCAGGCTGCAGGAGGCAAAGACGGAGCTGGAGGCTGCGGGAAAAAACCTTGCCCTGCAGGAAGCGCGGCTGGCCGCAGGCCGGAAGGAGCTTCACCGGGCCACGGAGGAGAATCAGGCTGCCAGAGAAGAGCAGCGTCTGCTTTCTCTCCGCACTGTGGAGCAGAAAAACCACAGCGCGCAGCAGCAAATGCGGTTGCAGACCCTTTCCCAGCGCATCGCCCGGCTACAGGAGCAGCTGGAAGAGCTGGCAGATGAGCTTTCCGGCTTGGACAGCAAGCTGGAGGAGGAGAGGGAAGAGGGCTCCGGCCTGGAAATACAGCTGCGGGAGCTGGAAAAGAAGCAAAGCCTGGCCGGGGAGGAGCTGGCTTTGCTGCAGGAACAGCTGGAACTGCAGCGAAACAGTGTGACAGAGCAGAAAATGAGCCTGGCTGCCCAGCGCCAGCAGCTGGAGGGCATGTGCAAAAGCCTTAGCCAGCTGGGACAGGATGCAGAGGGGCTGAGCTGGGAGGCGGAAGAAAAGGCCGCAGATCGGGACGCTGCCGGGAAGGAAAAGGAAGAGCTGGCAGAACTGCGGATCAGCCTGAAAGAAAGCCTGCAGGAGCTGGCATTATCCCTGCACAGGGCAGAGGAGCTGATGAGCAGTAAGCGGCATGGAATGGCAGCGGAAAGCGCCCGCCTGCAGGAGCTGGAAGGCCGGGATCGGGAGCACCTGCGGGTGCAGGATCAGCTGAAGACAGAGCTGCATCAATTCCAGCTGCGGCGGGAACGCTGGCAGGCAGATTTTGAGAACGAAGCGGCGAAGCTGGAAGAAAAGTTTCAGCTGGATCTGGCCGGGGCCCAGGCTCGGCTGGGAGAGAATATCCCTTCCCGCACTGCTATGGGGCAGCACTTGAACCAGCTGCGGCGGGAGATCGGCAGCCTGGGGAATATCAACCTGGATTCCATTGCGGAATATGCAGAGGTCAGCCAGCGTTATGAATTTCTCACAGGGCAGCAGGCAGATATGCTGGAGGCCAGGGAGAAGCTGGATACGGTGATCCGGGAGATGGATCAGATCATGCTTTCCCGCTTCAGGGATACGTTCATCCGTCTGAGCGCGGCTTTTAACAATAGCTTCAATCGCCTTTTCGGCGGCGGAGAGGCTTCACTTTTCCTCTCTGAGCCGGATAATCTTCTGGAAACCGGGGTGGAGATCTCCGTGCACCCCCCGGGGAAGAAGGTCGCAAACTATAATTTGCTTTCCGGTGGGGAGAAATCCCTGATCGGCATTGCTCTGATGTTTGCCACGCTGGAGATCCGGCCCACTCCTTTCTGCTTTATGGATGAGGTGGATGCAGCCCTGGACGAGGCGAATATCGATCGTTTTACCGCTTATTTGAAGGATAGCTCCGGAGAAACGCAGTTCGTGATGATCTCTCACCGCCAGGGCACCATGGAGGTGGCAAATGCGCTATGGGGCGTGACCATGGAGGAAGAGGGCGTCAGCAAGATCCTGGGTGTGAAACTAAGCGACCTGGCAGAGCTGGGTGCATAAGATAGAGGAGGAAAAAATTATGGGCTTTTTCAGTAAAATCGCAGCGGGCCTGGCCAAAACCAGAGAAAGCTTCACCAGCGGAATCAAAAGTATTTTTTCCGGCAAGGTGGACGAGGAGTTTTTCGAAGAACTGGAAGAACGCCTGATCCTGGCAGATGTGGGCGTGAACACTTCCATGAAGATAGCGGAGAATATGCGCAGCCGGGCCAAATCCGAGCATATTAAGGAGCGGGATGATCTCTGGCAGGCTCTGGAGGAAGAGATGGCCGGGATCGTGGATAAAAACCAGGGCGGCTTGTATCTGGAGAAAGGCAAGCTGAACATTTTGCTGCTGACCGGCGTGAACGGCGCAGGAAAGACTACTACCATTGGCAAGCTGGCTGCCCGCTATGTGCGGGAAGGAAGACGGGTGCTGCTGGCCGCCGGAGATACCTACCGTGCTGCTGCGGCAGAGCAGCTGCAGGGCTGGGCAGACCGGGCCAATGTGCCACTGATCCGCCAGGCAGAGGGCGCAGACCCGGCTGCTGTGGTTTTTGATGCCATCGCCGCAGCAAAGGCCAGGGATTGTGATGTTCTGATCATTGATACGGCCGGCCGACTGCAGAACAAGATCAATCTCATGCAGGAGCTGGCTAAAATCGGCCGTGTCATCGAGCGGGAAGGGGAGAATACGGCCCTGCAATCTCTGCTGGTGATCGATGGGGGCACCGGGCAGAATGCCATTTCCCAGGCAAAGCAGTTTGGGGAAGTGGTGCAGCTCAGTGGATTGATCGTTACCAAGCTGGACGGCACTGCCAAGGGCGGTGCGCTGATCGGCATCGTGGATGAGATCGGCCTGCCCATCAAGCTGATCGGCGTAGGCGAAGGCATTGAGGATCTGCGGGATTTCGAGCCCATGGATTATGTGAAGGCTTTGTTCCGCTCTGCAGAATAAGCATACAGAATGACGAAAAGCGGGCAGAGCCGGGATTTGCTTCTGTCCGCTTTTTGGGGAGAAGGAAGGGTGCTTGCCAAAATTTGGCCGTGCGTTTATAATACAGATAGGAATCCAGCTTTGCTTCTTTTAGACAAAAGAGAGGGAAACGTATGAAGATCATTACTATCAGCCGTGAATTCGGCAGTGGCGGCCGGGAGCTGGGGAAAAGATTATCCGAAGCCATGAAGCTGCCTTATTATGACCACCAGATCATGGAAAAGCTTTTTGCGGAGGGGGATTTTTCCCAGAGCGGGGGAAGAGCACTGGAAGGGGATTTTAAGGCTTTTTATCCCAGCACCATCGCCAGGGGCTTTTATCGTTCCAATTATGCACTGCTGCAATCCATGCAGCTAATGGCGGCAGAGCGCAGCCTTCTGCGCAGGCTGGCAGAAGAAGGGGATTGCGTTATCGTGGGGCGGGCGGCAGATCTTGTTCTGGCAGATTTTCATCCCTTCCGCATCTTTGTCTGCACGGATGATGCAGCCCGAATCCTTCGCTGCCGGGAAAAAGCCGGGGAGGATGAAAAACTCAGCGATCGGGAGATCCTGCGGAATTGCCGTGCATTGGACAGGGGGCGCAGTGCCTACCGCAAAAATTTTTCTGAGCAGAAATGGGGAGATGCAAGGGGCTTTGATCTTTGCATCAATACCTCCGGAAAGAAGATAAAATCTTTGATCCCGGGGCTGCTGCTTTATATCAATTCCTGCTATGTCGATGAATAAGAAACAGCAAAACACAGATTCAAAAAGCCTTTTTGCCCATATGGAGCCCCGCCGGCTCTTTTTTCGCCTGGCGCTGCCGGGCATGGTCAGCATGTTTGCCATGTCGCTGTATTCTATTGCGGAAGGTATTTTCATCGGGCAGAAGCTGGGGGAGGCGGCCTTTGCTGCGGTGAATATTGCCTTTCCTGTTATCCTGATCAATTTTTCGCTTTCAGATCTGGTTGGCGTAGGCTCTTCGGTGCCCATTTCCATTGCACTGGGCCGGGCGCAGGATGCTCGGGCAAACAATGTTTTCAGCTGCTCTCTGCTGCTGATTTTGTTTTCCTCGCTGCTCATGGGAGCGCTGATGTTTTTTGCTGCCGAGCCCCTGGCCCGCTTCATGGGGGCAGACGAAGGCTTGCTTGACAGCTCTGCCAGATACATTCGCACGTATGCGCTTTGCAGCCCCTTCACCGCGATTTTTTTTGCTATGGATAACTACCTGCGCATCAGCGGCTATGTGAAGCAGAGCATGTATATCAATATCTTCTGTAATCTACTGACCCTTTCTCTGCTGGCCTTTTTCCTGATCGGCCTGGAGATGGATGTGGTCGGCTCTGCTCTGGCAGCCTGTATTGCCATTGGCCTCTGCTCTCTTGCAGCCTTGCTGCCCTTCCTGCGGGGGAAAACTCTGCTGAGATTTGTGAAGCCCAGGTTCAGCCTGCTCATGCTGAAGGAGATCCTGAGCTGTGGTTCTCCGGTTTTTCTCAGCAATATTGCAGGGCGGCTGACCTCCATCATCATGAATGTTGTCCTGATACGGCTTGGTCTGGAAGCGCTGGGCCCCGGCGGCGGTACCACAGCAGTGGCGGCCTACGGGGTGCTGATGTATGCCAGCGATATGTGTCAGCCTCTGATCTACGGCATGAGCGATTCCCTGTCCCCGGCTATTGGCTTCAACTGGGGCTCGGGGGATTACGGGCGGGTATATACGCTCGCAAAGTATAATTTCAGGGGTTCCTTCCTGCTGGGGCTTGCTGCTGCGGCACTTATGTTTTTTGGTGCGGAGCTGCTCACTGCCCTTTTTGTGGATGCGGAGGATCTGTCTCTGCAGATCCTGACTACCAGGGCATTGCGCTTTTTCAGCGTCAGCTACCTGCTGCGTTGGTTCAGCATAACTGCCCAGAGCTTTCTCTGCGCCATTGAAAGGCCCATGATGGCGACCGGCCTGGCTGTGGGCGTGGCTCTGCTTTTCCCCCTGCTGGTCCTGTGGTTCCTCTGGGGGCTCGGCCTTGATGGGATCTGGCTGAATCTTTTCGGCAGCTCTCTGCTGGCCTTTCTTCTGGGGGCTCTCTTTCTTGGCCTGGTGCGGCGGGAGCTTAGGCGAAAGAGAAGTCTGCGGCTTCTTTATCCTGAGGGCTGAAGTCCCTTGCATCCGCTGATGGCTGATCGAAGGGAAGCCGGCAGAGAGAGTGTGCAGGGCCCCTGCTTTGCAGAAAGCGGCCTTGCAGAAGGGATTTGCAGCTTTTTTTTGGAAAGGCGTCATTGATTTGGTGACGCCTTTTTTGCTGTGCAGGAAAAAGGGCAGCGACCCCACTTGTTTTTTTTTCGGGAGGACTGTGAAACAGAGGCCGGTATCTTGCTATGGCAGGAGAGAGGTATTGATCGTTCTGATATATAATAAAAAACATTTTAAAGTTATGATATATCATGGTTTTTAATCATAAGAAATAAACAGAAATGTTTATGTATTGTGGTTGAATGCTAAGCTTTTTTATAGTATACTGGTTAAAATAGTATAATATGGTTAAAATTGGTGGAAAAGCACAGAAAAAGCTGTGTTTTTTACGCAAAGAAATTCTGCCTTTTCCGTTGCCGGGCCTTCCTGAAGCAGGGTAGGCATTTCAAGCCTTCTGCATCCGTGCCGCGGACAGAACATATTTTTTGTTTGTTTAGAGAGGGGAGTACAGGCTTGTTTGAAAAAATATATGATATTCTGATTGCCGGTGGAGCATGGCTCACGATCCTGAACGGTCTGTGGGCGACCGTAAAAATCACTGCGCTTTCCCTTTTGTTTGGGACTCTGCTGGGTGCGGTGGTCTGCAGCCTCAGGCGCAGTAAGTATCCCTTCTTTCGCTATCCGGCAATCGCTTATATCAGCATTCTGCGGGGCTCCCCGGTGCTTCTGCTTTTGATGCTTCTGTACTATGTGGTCTTCGCAAGAAGTCCCCTCAGTGCCGAAATGGTGGCAGTGATCACCTTTGGTTTGAATACAGCAGCATATGTGGCAGAGCTGATGAGGAGTGCCCTGGATGCGCTGGATCGGGGGCAGCTGGAAGCTGCGAGAACGCTTGGCTTTTCCAGGGCGGAATCTTTTCGCCTGATCGCACTGCCGCAGGCGATGCAGATCGCAAGGCCGGTATACCAATCCACCGTTGTCAATCTCCTTCAGTGGACGAGCGTGGTAGGCTATGTAACCATTACCGATCTGACCCGTGTGATCAATAACATCTCTATCCGAACCATGCAGCCTCTGTTTATGATCATCGTGGGCATTCTTTTGTACTTGCTCCTGTCTTATACGGTAAACGGTTTGTTCGCCCTGCAGGAATACAGGAAAAAATTGAAAGGGGGCAATAGATGAATCCAATTGAAATAAGGGGCTTGTGTAAATCTTTCGGCCATATGCAGGTTTTGAAGAATCTTGATTTGACTGTCCGGCCCCATGAGGTGCTTGCCCTTATTGGTGGCTCCGGCTGCGGAAAAACCACTTTGTTCCGCTGCATGGAGATGTTGGACCCGCCCGATGCTGGTCAGATATTCATCAATGGGGAGGAGATCACCGCAAAGGCTGCGAACGTGGATAGGATCCGCCGCGGCATGGGCATGGTCTATCAGAATTTTAACCTTTTTACCCACCTAAACGTGATGGATAACCTTTGTCTCGCTCCGGTAAAGCTGCTCGGCAAGAGTCGGGCCGAAGCCGAGAAAAAGGCAAATGAGCTGCTGGATCAGGTGGGTCTGCATGGAAGAGGAGAGCGAATGCCCCAGCAGCTCTCCGGAGGGCAGCAGCAGCGAGTTGCCATTGCCCGCTGCCTCATGATGGAGCCCCGGATCATGCTCTTTGATGAACCGACATCTGCTCTTGACCCCAGTATGATCGGTGAAGTCCTGGCCACCATGCGGATGCTGACCAAGCGAGGCTTGACCATGGTAATCGTCACCCATGAAATGAAGTTTGCAAGAGAGATCGCCAGCCGGGTGCTCTTTATGGCAGATGGCGGCATCTATGAGGAGGGGACAGCGGAACAGATCTTTGAACACCCACAAAAGGAAAAAACGATTTCCTTTATTCGCAAACTTAAGCATTTTTATTATCATATTCAGGACAAGGACTTTGACCTGATGGAATTGCAGGGTGGTATTCAGCATTTCGCAGATCGCTACGGATTGGACAGAAAGCTAACCTATCGTCTGCAGCTGTGCACCGAAGAGCTGGTGCAGACTTTGCTGGATGCGAAGAGTGATGAAGCGATAGAGATAGATGTGACTGTGGAGTATTCGGAAGAGGACGGCGGTACTATTCTGCTGTGCGGATACACAGGCCCATTCTATGACCCCTTTGGTAAGCCTGCGGAGGAAGATAACTTGGGTGTGACCATAATTAAACACACCGCCCGCAGATATGGGCATGATTATGTGGAAGGCAGAAATTTGTTGACCATTGAAATTTAGATAGCAAGAAGGAGAAACGACATGAAAAAGATTATTAGTTTATTTTTGTTGCTCAGCTTGGTCATGGTTCTGGGGGCCTGTGGGGAAAAAGAGGCAACAGGCGAAAAAAACGGTAATGTTGGCGTTCTGGCAGATATGACTCTCGATATTGATGAGACCGCGAGAAAGCATATGGAAGAGGAGCACGACTATGACATACAGCACGATAATGGCAAGACGGTAAGATACGATAACCTCTCCGCGCTCCTGCTGGCACTGCGCGCAAATGATATCGGTTATATCGGTGTCAACACTGAGACTGCAGCCTTCATTCTCTCTCAGAACGATGATCTGATCGCCTTTGATCCTGCAGAAGGCAGCCAGCAGACCGCCTTCTCCATGATGACCATGGAGGATAACAGAAATGTTTATAATATCCTCAATGATGCCATCATTGAGCTTAAAGAAGATGGTACGCTTGACAAAATCGTGGAAGAATATCTGATAGCAAACAGAGAAAAAGCTCCCGAGCCCGCTGCGCTTCCTGTGATCGATGGCGCGGATACGATCGTGGTTGCTGTGACGGGTGATATGCCCCCGCTGGACTATATCTCTGATGACGGGAAAGCCGCCGGATTCAACGTGGCTCTTTTGTCCGCTATAGCCGAAAGAACGGGCGTAAACATTGAGCTGAGCAATATCGAAAGCGGTGCAAGAATGATGGCTCTTTCTTCCGGCAAGGTGGATGCGATCTTCTGGTCCTGCGCAACGGTATGTGCAGAGCATGAATATATGCTGGCACGGGAAGTCTTTGAAGGTACGCTGATAACAGAACCCTATGTAAGCCTTGACGGTATGGTCATTACGATGAAATGATCCGGGTGTGCGTATCGCAGCAGGCATATTTGATAAAATCAACAGCATGCTATAAATATACGGGACTTGATGATAGCTTATAGCGATGGTGTAAAAGCAGAAGTCATAAGTCAAAAGGAGAAATAAAAAATGAAAAAGATTGCCGCACTGTTTTTGGTCTTGCTCATGGTGCTTGCCCTGGGTGCTTGCAGTGGTGAAAAGGATAGCAAAAATTCCAGTATAGAAAAGATCGGTTTTGTTGATTCTGCCTATATTTTTGATAATGTGCAGAAACATCAGGAGGAAAAACATGAGTCCCCCGATGCCGGCCTGCTTTCTTGCTACGATAATCTGACAAGCGCTTTGCTGGCCATGGATAAAGGGGAGGTAACAGCGCTGTGGATGAACCAGACACTCGCCGAGTATACACTGGCACAAAGTGACAAGTATGGGCTTTATTCCGGTGAGCTGGATGACACCATAGAAATACATAGTGAAACAACTTACGGCATGCTGACGATGGAGAGCAACACAGAGGTTTACGAGCTGCTGGATCGGGCCATCAAGCAGCTCAAAGCCGATGGCACGTTGGATGAACTGATCGAAAACGAGTTGCTGGCATACATAGACAATCCCCCTGTGCCTGCGGAGATACCCGAATTTGAAGGCGCTGCAAGCTATAAAATCGCTATAACCGGGGATTTGCCTCCTACGGATTTTATCACTGCAGACGGCAAGGCAGCAGGCTTTAACGTAGCTCTGCTGGCTGCCATTGCCGAGATGGAGCAGGTAAATTTCGAACTGGTGCCGGTAAGCTCCACTGCGAAAGCGGTTGCACTGACCTCCGGCACAGTGGATGCTGTTTTTTGGATGCCTTATCCCTATAATTGCTCCCATTGCGGCGAAGCCTATGCTTTTTCGCCTGAGGGAACGATTTTGACCGAACCTTACTTTACGGACAGCATCGCGGTCATCCAGTCCAAGTCTGCTGAATAAGCAGAAGAAGGCTTCCTTCGGAAAAGGGAATGGCTGCTGTTCTGCAGGGCGAAGCGCGCATATATACTGAAGTTCTTCGCTGCAATTTTCAGGGCAGCCCGATCAACGCCTGAGAGCCGCAGAAGGAGAAGTGACAGGCCAAAGGATGCCTGGCTTTCAGCAGAGCCCTGCGGAAAGAATGATGTATTTTTATTGGGGAAGGAGCTCCGTATTGCGAGTTCCGCGAAAACAACAGCCCTGACAGCGTATTGATCCGCCCCTGTCAAGGCTGACCAGGGAAATAAATAAAATATAGTACTGTTTT
>JAUMYD010000194.1 GCA_030528765.1 Bacillota bacterium | reverse complement strand
CGTGGAAGGGGGTTCGGGGGAAACCATGGCGTAAAGCGTATTTGAGCGGAAACTAAGGGAACGCAGTGAGCTTATTTGTGCGTAATACGCGGATGGTTTCCTCTGAAAACAAACGATGACAAGGGAGTATTATGCGGTGGGAAGAAATGTGTACAATAAAAAGAAAAGCGCATATCTTCCCACCTGTTGTTATGCAGCAGACGTTTTATCTTTTATCCATGGTGTGATGATGTATTTGGAGTACCCCGGTGTTCCGATCTTATGATTGCGTGAGCCATAATGCAGACCGATTTTATGAAGCAATCTGTTTGGATCAGGTTTTTCTGATTTACGGCGCTTTCGGTTTTTCGGGGGTGTTAGCAATTCATCCAAGCGGGAGAGCAGTTCAACCAATTCTTCTGCGGTGAAATTGCCATCGGGATGATCGTACATAAAATCCCAGCTCAGCTTGCGTGCCTGATCCTCAGGAGAAATATAGGCATGGATTTTTGCTTCCGGAAAGGCTTCCTGAAACAGAGCTTCCAGTTGTGCTGGATTTCCAAGTGCATCGTTGAAAGCCTGGATTTCCCGGGCGTAGAATTCTTTGCTCTTTTTTCTGTAATTATTGAATGCTACTTCCTTGGAAATGTAGTTGAATTCAATATAGGGTGATAGCTTTTTGACCTGATCGATATACTTGCCGAGCTTTGGATATGCTTCATCATAGGCGCGGATGGTGGATAAATCGGGGATGTGATACTGCCGGCAAAACTCTTTCAGGTTGGTGTTCAATTGAGATAGCATGTTTTTGCCCGGGGTATCACTTTTCAGCGCAAGCTGCTCTGCAATATAGCTGACAAAAGGACCATCGGAATAATTATAACCTTCGGAATCCAGAATGATATAGAGATGTTCCACACCTGAACGGATGCGACCAGCCATCTGACGAATATCGGTCATGCTGTGGGATTCTACATACACATGATGGATATCCGTATCGTTGATGTTGATTCCTTCCTTGTTGCGGGATGTGGTGGCGAAAAACCGAATATCCGAGCGGATAAGGGATTGTGTTGCAAGCTGTGATTCGACGCTGATCATGCGGTCAAAGTCGGTTTCGGGACCATCATAGTCTGCATTCGATTTTAGTGTTTCAGCTTCATCTTTCAAAGCCTTGCGCATATCTTCCTTGGAAAAGGATACGGCAATTTTTTTACGGGTATCTGGAATCTTTCGCTGAGAGCCTTTGGAAGCAGAGTGTGGTTCAAGAAATAAACAATACGCTCTTCCTGTTGAAGCTGCTCCTGAATCAAGCGCGTTGCCTGTTCTGAGGTCAGGAAGTGAATATTCTTGGGCATCACGCAGATGCAATCCTTACGCATATCCAGGACAGGGTATTTTTGAAAAATGGGAATTGTTGCAATGGCTTCTGGTGTACCGCTCATGAAGATCAGATGTTTACAGATTGGACGCTTGATATCTGGATTGCACTTTTCTTCTGGAAGAGTTTCATTTTCGTCAGCGGCCTTGATGCGCTTGTAGGTTTCCTTCATCAGCATCATTACATGATACGGCGCGGATTGATAAGAGGAATCAGTGTGCAGGGCATGAGCTTCATCCCACACGATCATATCGAATCGGTTCCAGAGGTGGGTTTCAGGCTGCAGAGGATGATGACGGTACTTCAGATATTTTTCGATGAAGGCATTACTGCAGACCACGCTGCGCTGGTAAATGTTCATTTCACAGTCGATGCTGTCTTTGATGGTTCTTCGGTAATCCCTGGGATCACAGCCGATGTTGAAAAAGATATCATCAAGGGTTTTGTCATCATCGATGATCCGGGTAATTGAAGAAGCATTTTTACTGAGCGTTTCTGCAACCTTGGCTTTGCGGGAGGTAATAATCAGTACGTTCATTTTCGGGATTCTATACTGCTCAGAGCCGGTAACCATCTGTTCAACGAAATAGTTTTTGCCTGCCCCAACACCAGCCCATATGGAAACCAGTGGATGCGGTGCAATATCGGTTTCGAAGTTGATTACATCAGTTAGCTGTGGTTTGCTGGTGGAATGAATCGTTTCGTTTTCAGTCATAGGCATAAGCCTCCTTTTTTGTATTTTATCTATGATCAACGGGCATGTGTCCGGAAATGTTTTTCCAAAAGCAAGCGAAAGCCGCCGATCTGTGCAGATGGCTGCTTTACGCAGGTGGTATGCTGTTGTAAACAGGTTGAATGGTCGATTTATTTGCTGGATTTCACAGCGCAAAAATGCCAGAAAAATGCAGGTAAAAAACGATTAAAACCGATACGATTAATAATTAGACGTATTCCAAATCAATTTGGTTCCATGAAAATGGGTTTTCAGAGGAAAATTGAACAGCGATTACCCTATTTTAAATTGCCTTGCAGAGGGAGATAAGCTTCTCCTGCGCCTGAATGAGTTCTTCCTGATCGGCTATCTGTGCTTTGAGTT
>JAUMYD010000051.1 GCA_030528765.1 Bacillota bacterium | reverse complement strand
AGGAGCTGCTGCTGCGGGAAGCCGCAAGCAGGGGCTTTTCTGTGGATGAAGCCGCAGTGGAGCAGCATGTGAAGCAGACCAAGGCCGCAATGGAGCAATCCCCGGAGGCAAAAGCCATGCTGCGGGAATACCTGCAGGGGCTGGGGATGAAGGAAAAGGAATACTGGGAGACCAGCGAGACCGTGTATCGGAAATGGCTGCTCACCGCCCAGCTGGATGCGGCGCTGCGTCAGGAATACTTCGCTGAAAACCCTGATGCCACGGCTGCGGATTTTCATGATTATTATATGAACGAGTATCAGGACAGCCTTTTCGAAAGCTATCAGGTGCAGATGCTCCCTCTGGAGACAGACTCCAAGCCCGGGCAGCCCTGATTTTTGAGCAGGCCCATGCCCATAAGCAAAGCCCCTCTGTACAGAGGGGCTTCTCTCTTTGCCCTGCATCAGGGCTGAAGTTCATATTGCAGTGCCGGGGCCGGCCTGGGGCTATTCCCTTTCGGCCTCCTCCAGAGCGGGCAGAGCGGAAAGCTCGTTCTTCACGGTGGAGAGCACCAGCAGGGTGCGGGTCCAGGCGGCACCCTCTATGCTTTTAATGTAGGCCAGCAGCTTTTCCAGGGTCTTACTGCTGGCAGTGACGATCTTCAGCATATAATCAACATCCCCGGCGATGTAGTGGCATTCCGCGATATCCGGATGCCGGCGCACCCTGCGCTCGAAGACTTCGTTGTATTTCGGATGTTCCAAACGGATGGAGATGAAGGCTGTGATGTTTCGCCCCAGGGATTCCAGATTTACCATGGTGGTGTACTGCTGGATCAGCCCGCTGCGCTCCATTCGCCGAATGCGTTCGATTACCGAGGAGGTGGAAAGGCCGATCTTTTCCCCGATACTGGTGGCATTTACGCGGGCATTTTCCACCAGGCATTGTAAAATTTCATGATCCAGCTTGTCCATATCCGTTCCTTCTTTCGCCGCAGGCTGTCTGCGATAGTGGGGGTTCGGCCCTTTGCTAAAATACATTATACGCTAAAAGAGAAGAAAAGTCCAGATGAATCCTTTGTTTCTTTGGCGGAGGAAAGTATGTATGCTGTTCGGTTTTTCGGGGGAGCGGCGGATTCCCGGCAGCAGGAAAGAGGAAGCCCGGCCCGGGCAGCGAATCCTATACAGAGCTTTAGAGAAATCCGGCCAAAGGAGAGGCTTTTCTATGCGTGCATTTCTTTTCGATCTGGATGGCACCCTGAACGACAGTGTGCCGCTGATTTGTTATGTTTCCCAGCTGGCCTACGCGGAGCTGGGTCTGGAGCGCAGTCTGGAGCAGATCAAGCAGACTATCGGTGTGCCCCTGGTGAAAACCGGGGAGGAGATCTTCGGCCCGGGTAAGGGGGATATCTACCGCCTGAGCTACCAGCGCCACTATAACGAGGTGGCGGAGCGCTTCCCCCTGCAGGCTTTCCCCGGTATATTGGATATGCTGGCGGAGCTCAGGGCTGCCGGGGCGAAGCTGGCAGTGGTCACCTCCAAACGGCATCGGCTGACCCTGGAGAATCTGGAAAGCACCGGCCTGCTGCCCTTCCTGGATGTGGTGGTGGATGCCCAGAGCACAGAAAAGCATAAGCCGGATCCGGAGCCGGCCCTGCTGGCCCTGGAAGAACTGGGCTGCGGCCCGGAGCAGGGGATTTTCATCGGGGACAGCGTTTTTGACCTGGGCTGTGGCCGGAACGCCGGCATGCAGGTGATGGGTGTCAGCTGGGGCGCAGGTTCCCGGCAGGAGCTGGCGGATTTCCGGCCGGAGTATCTTTGTGATTCGGTGGCGGAAATGCGGCAGCAGCTGCTCAGCCTGCTGAAGCTCTCCTGCTGAGGAGGCAAAGGAGGGCCCATGCAGAGCAAAGAGTGGGATATTCATCTTTTTCTTTACCGCCGCCCCTGGGATCAGCCGCTGCTGCCCCATTCTGATCTGCTGCTGGCCCGGGCCGGAGCCCTGTTCAGCGGGGCAGAGGGGGGTTGGAGCGTTTGCCGCCCGCCGGGGGAGAAGCCTTTTTTTGCCCACCGGCCGGAGCTGCATTTTTCCCTGAGCCACAGCGGGGATTTCTGGCTTTGTGCCATGTCCCGGCAGGAGCTGGGGCTGGATCTGCAGCAGCAGCGGGTGCAGCAGGTGGAGCGGCTTTCCCGCCGCTTTTTCAGCCCGCAGGAGCTGGATTTCCTGCAGCAGCAGGATTATGCGGATTTCTTTTCCGTCTGGGCAGCGAAAGAAGCCTTTGTGAAGCACAGCGGCCGGGGGATCCGGCAGGATTTCGGCAGCTTTTCCGTGGCCGGGCCCCAGGGCCTGCTGGAAGAGGTGGCCGGCCTGCAGCTGCGGCAGCTGCCCTTTTTACCCGGCTATTCCCTCTGCCTCTGCGCGGAAAGGCTCTGCTGCGTTTTGCTGCGCCTGCTTTCACTCAGGTAGAAGCCCCGGCTCCCCCGCCGGAGGAGCTGCCGGGAGAGCTGAGGGAGAGGGGCTTTCGCGGCATTTGCCCGCTTTGCCTTCCGGGAGGCAGGGTGCTCTCACACACAGAGCTTGCGGAAACACATATATGCAGAGTTTACAGCAGCAGGGAGAGCAGGCACATTGCCATCCCTGCTGCTGCTTTACGGCGCAGCCCCCGGCTGTGCCGCTTTTTTGTGTCTCCGCCTGCCTGTGGGCAGCCCCCTGTGGGAGATCGGAAAATAAAGGAAAAATTCATGCCATGTGAAAAAAGACTGTACTGGGCGTGGGTTTTCTGATATAATGGCATATGTATAAGTAGCATAAATATGGGAAAGGAGGGAGAATGTGTCATGAAGCTTTCAGCAGAAGAACATGTGTTGTTCCGGGGTTTTGTTTTTCCCCGGCTGTATGCAGCGCGAATACGAAAGTGGCCTCCGGAAAACATAGGGCCGCACTCCTCTGATCACTCTCCCCCGGTTCCCATCAGTCGGGCCGGGCCGGCAGAGCCCCTGCCCGGGCGGAAAGGCTCGGAGGGCATGCGGATCCGATGGAAGGGCAGGTGTTTCGATGAACATCCCCCAAAATAAGCGGAAGAGCCGCTGCAGCAAGAACCCAAATCTTTTTCTGTTGCCAAGGAGTAGTAAAGGAGATTTTACGATGAAAGATAGATTTCGCAAGCTGATCACCGGGAAGAGGATCCCCCTTCTGCTGGCCGCAGTGCTTCTTTTGCTCTGCGTGCCCGTGATCGGTATGGTCGCCTCTGCCGGAGGAACGGATACCCGTGTGGTGGACCCCTCCACGATGGATACCTGGACCAATTACTTTGGCCCCTCTCAGCCCAAAACGGAATACGCGGGCGATGTCTGGATGGATAAATCCGTCCTTACCGATGCCAGCGCCCTTCCTGCGGGCATTGCCATGGAGGGCAGTGAAAACGAGAGCTTCCTGGTGGCGCTCTCTGCCATGGCTTCCAACAGCTCCATTACCGGCCAGGCCACCTATCCCACTGATACCATTCTGGTGCTGGATGTCTCCGGCTCCATGAATTCCGGTGGCAATGATGCCGGTGCGGATCTGGCGGCCGCTGCCAACAGCAGCATCGCCACCCTGCAGAATGCGAACCCCAATAACCGCGTTGCCCTGGTCCTTTATTCCGGTGACACCGGCAATAGCGCGAGTTCCGCTGTTACGCTGCTGCCCCTGGGCCGCTGGACCACTGCTGCGGACGGGATCTACATCAATTACGAATCCACCGGCGGCTTTTTCGGCAGGGAAAGCCTGGGCGTGGATGAGGATGTGCGCGATGCTGTGGGCGGCGGCAATCCTGCCACGAACGAAACGGATATCAGCGGCGCCACCTATATCCAGCGCGGCATCAGCCAGGCCATGAATATGTTCACGGCCACCGATAATGAGGTCACTGTGGACGGGCAGCAGCGCCTGCCCGTGCTCGTGCTGATGAGCGATGGCGCGCCCACCCTTTCCAGCACGAACTTTACCAACCCCGGGGCGCATAACCTGGGGAACGGGCAGACCTCCAGCATCACTGCGGGCCAGGGCTTTGTCACCCAGCTGACCGCGGCCTATGCCAAGACCCAGATCGAAGCAAAATACGGCACGGATATGCTCTTCTATACCCTGGGCTTCCGTGTGGACGCTGATTCCGTTGCGGAAAGCGTTCTGAACCCTACCGGATCCATTGCTGCCATCGATAACTTCTGGAGCAGCTATGATGCCGCCTCTGTGGGCAGCACCGTTTTCGTCCAGGACGGGGCGAGCGTAACGAAGATCGGCACGGCCCTTTCCCAGAACTATGTTACCAGCTATTTTTCTGCCAGCAGTGACCTGCAGGCTGTCTTCCAGAACATCATCAGCGACAGCTTGCTGCAGTCCAAATACAGCCCCACCCTGGTGGAGGGGAACGAGAATATGGATGGGCTGATCTCCTTTGTGGATCGCATCGGTGCCTACATGGAAGTCAAGAATATCCAGGGTATCCTTATCCATGATGATCTGTTCTCCGGCGCGGATCTCTCCTCCAACTTTGTGCCCGGCGGCGGCCTGCTGGGTGATTATGCCAACCCCACTGAGATGGGCATTGCGCTGGTCTCCGCTGTTCAGCAGCGGCTGGGCATCGCGGATTATAATGTCGCAGCGAACCTGCTCGGCCTGGCTTATACCCATGGCCAGCTCGCTTATACCGATGATACGAATTTCTCCAATTATGTGGGCTGGTATGCCAATGCCGCCGGCGAATACCTGGGCTTCTGGCATGAGGGCGTGACCACCCCGCCGGAGACCACCGGCAATGCGGCCACCGACCCCGCCTTTAAGGTGAAGAGCTATTACTACCTGGGTGAGGTGGATGAAAGCCACGGCGTGAGCAAATCCGATATGATGTATGCCGTGGTGCAGCTGCGGGAAAACATCAGCACCGGGGATCAGATCCTTACCTTCGGCATTCCCTCCGCTCTGATCCCGACCACCAGCTATGAGGTGGAGCTGGATGAGTATGACACGCTCCAGGGCCTGACGGTCAGCGGCGCGGAACAGCCCATGCGCCTGGTGTATGAGGTGGGCCTGCGGGATGAGATCAATTCCCTGACCGTGCAGGATGCCAACATCGTGGACCCCGCCTATGTGAGCGCAAACCGGAATCCCGATGGCAGCATCAATTTCTACACCAATGAATATGAAAGAGACGGCAGTGTCGGCTACGGCGCCGCGAACAGCTATTCCTATTTCCGTCCTTCCCATCAGAATGAGCGGTATTACTATCAGGCGGATGCGATGATCTATACGGATACGGCGGGTACGCTTTATAACAGCACCACTGCTCCGGCAGCAGGCACCGCGTATTATAATAGAAGAAGCATCTATTCGAATATCGGCGGCCTGCATGAGGAATATGTTTACCATGAGATCGCCGAAGAATCCCTGGAAACTGCCGCGCCCCTTGGCGATGGCAGCTGGTACATCCCGGCCGGCAACATCCTGGCCTCCATGGCGGATTACCAGATGGCGAAATCCGTAAACTCCACCGCTACGCTGGGGAATTACGCCGATGCCTTCGTTGATCTGCGGGACAGCAACGGCAATCCCATCGGCGTTGCCGCACCGGGCCATGATTATGTGGTGGGCTCAACCCTGGGCAATAACGGCCGCCTGAGCATCAGCCCCAGCGTCGGCATTCTTCTGCGGAAGGATCTGGAAGCCGGCACTGCGGATACGGGTGAGACCTTCATGTTCACCATCACGGGCTCTGCTGCGGATGCCGGCCAGACCTATCCCGGCTACCTGATGGATGTGGATAAAAGCCTCAGCCCCGTCAGCACCAGCTTTGATGCCAGCGGCGTGGCCAGAGTCGGCCTGAAGGCCGGCCAGAGGCTCTTCATCACCGAAATGACGGAAAGCCGCGGCTACACCATCACGGAGGATGAAAGCGTAGAGTATATCCTGCACTCTGTGAATGGGGATACCAGCGCCACCCAGGCAAATGTGATCACCCAGGAAGAGGGCCTGGTGAATGTGGGTTTCGTCAATGCCCGGCGCGGAAAGGGTGAATTCACCCTCATCAAGATGCTGGAGCATGATCTGGGTGCGGAGCATACGATTCCTTCTGATCTGGATTTCCTGATCAGCGTTCAGCTCAGCGGCGTGGGCACTGCCAATGCCAGCTTCCCTGCGGAGCTTTCCGGCATGGGCAGCACCACGGTCACAACGGATGCCACAGGCAGCTTCAGCTATTATCTGAAGGATCAGGAGCACCTGCTCGTCTCCGATCTGCCCATCGGCACAGAGGTGGTCGTCACGGAGAATGTGGGCGCTCTGGATCCAGGCTTCAGTCATCGTGGCTTCTATGATGACGGTATCATCGGCGGCGATGGCAGGGTGAGCATCAGCGGCAGCAACAGTGTCGTGGTGGTCAATGGCTATGAGGCAGACCCGGTCCACCCTGTGGATCTGGATCTGACCGTGGAAAAGCGGGTGGAGCTGGCTGACGGCACTGAGGTCACGGATTGGAGCGACAGAGAATTCAATTTCGTCCTCAGCCGCTACAATGCGGACACCGGCACCTGGGATACTGTGGCAACGCAGACCAGCAACAACAGCCAGAAGAGCTTCAGCTTTGATCTGAGCGGCGAGGATTATTCTGCTCCCGGCAGCTATTCCTACCGCGTAGTCGAAGAAGCGGGCACGGAAGAAGGCATGTATTATGATCCTGTCATCCGCTCCTTCACCGTGGTGGTCAGCGATGCGGATATGGACGGCCAGCTGGATATCAGCCGCGTGTATTCCATCCGCAGTGGCGCGGAATACAGCCGCGACCCCATCAGCGGGAAGTGGAATGTGGACATGGATTTCACCAATGTCCTGCACAGCGTCAGCCCGGCCTACATTGCCATCCCCATCCAGAAAATAATGAATAACCCCAGCAACAGCCCGCTGGCCTCCCTTGCCGGCTATGAATTCGGCGTGTATGCGGATGCAGAATGCAGCACCGCACTGAGCAGCAGCTCCATGCCTGGGGTCCTGGATGTCAATGCGTTCAGCAGCGGCCTCTATGGCGATGCCTTCGTGTATGTTTCCTTTGATGCTGCGGGCACTTACACCTTCTACCTGAAGGAGACGGCCGGCAGTGAGACGTATATTGATTACAGTGATGTAGTGGTCAGCGTTAGCATTACGGTCGATGCGGATGCAGCCGGCCAGCTCTATACGGTTGGCGCACCGGTCTATACGCCGGATACGGTTCTGAATACGACTACATATGAGGTGGAATTCGAGAATTCCTATGAGCCGGATCCGGCCAGCCTGGATCTTTCCGCACATCTCTTCAAGAATATGGACGGCCGCGCACTGAATGCCGGCGATGTCTTCACCTTTGAGGTGCGTGAGGCGTATACCGATACGCTGAGGGCCAGCGGCAGCAGCCAGGCAGATGGCAGCATCGTCTTTGATACGCCCCTCTCCTTCACGGAAGTCGGCAATTATGATTTCATCGCCCGGGAAACCAGCCCGGACGGCAATGGTGTCACCACGGATAAGACCGGCTATCACTTCCGCGTCACTGTCAGCGATAATGGCAGCGGCGAGCTGGTCACCACGCTCAGCGTTGCGGAAGGCACCGGGGGCAATATCTACTTCAATAATGTCTACCAGGCA
Source organism: Bacillota bacterium (assembly GCA_030528765.1). GTDB lineage: Bacteria > Bacillota > Dehalobacteriia > UBA4068 > UBA4068 > RGIG3155. The sequence continues at coordinate 3,147 of JAUMYD010000051.1, read as the reverse complement.
AATGCCGTCAGCTATCAGATCAGCGGCTCCAAGATCCTGGATGGCGCGGCTCTCTCAGGCGGGCAGTTCAGCTTCCGGATGCAGGAAGCAGATGCCTCCGGCAATGCCCTTCCCGGTGGCCGCAGCTGGCAGAACACCAATGACGCAGCCGGGAATTTCCTCTTCCCTGAGCTGACCTATACCGAGCCTGGGGATTACTACTACAGCATCAGCGAGATCGAGAATACACTGATGCCGGGTATCCAATTCGATGAGAGCATCTTCCTGATCCATGTGAAGGTGGAGGATGACGCCATGGGCCAGCTGCAGGTCAGTGTGGATGTGGATGGGGATCCCGCGAAGGAGATCCTCTTCCGGAACAGCTATGTTCCCCAGCCGGTGAAGGTCCCCCTGGACGGCATCAAGTTCCTGGATGGGCGGGACAGCATGACTGCCGGCACCTACGAATTCGAGCTTTACAGCTCGGATGCAGCCTGGAGCGAAGGCAGCCTGCTGGAGACTGTGGCAAATGCGGCCGATGGCAGATTCAGCTTCAGCCTGCTGGGCAATGCCACGGTAGGCGGCGAGCGGGTCTTTGATGCCCCCGGCAGCTATTACTACCTGGTGAAGGAAAAGAATGGCGGCAGTGAGATCAACGGCATCATCTATTCCTCCGAAGTCCAGCGTGTGCGTGTGGATGTGAGCGATAACGGCCGGGGCCTGCTGGAAGCGGTGGTCAATATCTACAGCTCCACGGGGATCCCGCAGGCTGGGGTCAGCTTCACCAATGAAGCCCGCATCCTGGAAGGGAAGAGCCTGCTGCTCACCGGTCTGAAGACCCTGAGCGGCAAAACGCTGGAATCCAATCAGTTCCATTTCAATCTCTATGAGGCAGATTCTTCCTATACAAAGGGCGCTCTGCTGGATACGGTAAGCAATACCGGCAACAGCTTCCAGTTTGAGATCGCATACGAACCGGAGGATCTGGGCAAAACCTTCTACTATCTGGTGGAAGAGCAATACGGCGGCACCCAGCGGGATAATATCAATTACGATGGCAGAAGCTATCGCGTTTCCGTTCAGGTGGGGGACAATGGCGACCGCAGCCTGCTGCTGACGCAGACGGTGGAGAACGGCCCCATCCTCTTTGAAAACAGCTACATCCCCAATTCCGCTTCTGTCACCTTCAGCGGCACGAAGAGCCTGACGGGCAGAGCCCTGGCAGCAGGTGAGTTCAGCTTTGATCTCTATGCCGCAGACGCTGCCTTCCATTATTCCGGTGCCCCCCTGCGGAGCACGACGAATGCGGCAGACGGCAGCTTCAGCTTTGGCGCGCTTATCCTGTCAGAGGCAAAGACCTATAATTTCGTCATCAAGGAAAACAGCCTCAGCCCCCTCAGCGGTATCACCTACGATACCAAGCACTACAATTGCGCTGTGGTGGTGGAGGATGTGGCAGGCCAGCTCCAGATCACCAGCCAGAGCATTGCGGATAATCTGGGCAATTCTGCCACCAGCGCAGATTTCGAAAACAGCTATGATCCCGCTGATGCCCACCTGAGCCTCAGCGGCACGAAGAGCCTGAGCGGCAGAGCCCTGCAAAACGGCGAATTCCGTTTCCTGCTTTATAAGGCAGAGGATGCCAGCTACAGCGTAAGCAGCAGCACGATCCCTTCTGAAACGGTGAACGCCGCAGACGGCAGCTTTACCTTTGATTCCCTGCACTTTGATACCGCAGGCAGCTACTATTATGTGGTGAAGGAAGACAGCAGCCTGCTGGTGCCCCATGTGAGCATGGATCCCCGGGAGTATAAGATCGAGATCACAGTGGTGGATAATGGCGGCCAGCTGGAAGCCAGCTATAAGCTGGACGGCAGCGAGACCACAGCCATCGCCTTTGAGAACATCTATACGCCTGATGCAGGCAGCACCAGCTTCAGCGGCACGAAGAGCCTGAACGGCAGAGCTCTGGCCGCCGATGAATTCAGCTTCGAGCTCTTCAAAACCGATGACAGCTTCACGGTGGCGGATCCGGCCATCATGACGGTGAAGAACGCCGCAGACGGCAGCTTCAGCTTCGCGGATGTGCCCCTGAGCACAGCCGGAAACTATTACTTCGTCATCCGGGAAAGTGCAGCAGCCCCGCTGCCCGGCATGAGCTATGACAGCAGGAGCTACTGCATCAGCCTGCAGGTAGCGGATGTGGACGGTGTCTACACTGTCACCAGCCAGAGCATCACAGAGGCTGGGAATCCGGTCACGGAGATCCTCTTTGAGAACGATTACACGGTAACACCCACCAGCACCAGCTTCAGCGGGACCAAGAGCCTGAGCGGCAGAGCCCTGGCAGCTGATGAATTCAGCTTCGAGCTCTTCAAAACCGACGACAGCTTCGCACTGGTGGATCCGGCCATCATGGAGGTGAAGAACGCCGCAGACGGCAGCTTCAGCTTCGCAGATGTGCCCCTGACCACGGTCGGTACGCATTATTTCGTCATCCGGGAAAAGAGCACACCGCTGCTCCCCGGCGTGAGCTATGACAGCACCAGCTATTTCCTCACCGTGGTGGTGGAGGATGTGGACGCTGTGCTCGCGGTCAGCAGCCTGAGCATCTCGAACGGCCTTGAGACTGTCACGGAGCTCAGCTTCGAAAACAGCTATGCGCCGCTGCCCACCAGCACCAGCTTTACCGGCACGAAGAGCCTGACGGGCAGAGCCCTGGCAGCCGAGGAGTTCAGCTTCGAGCTCTTCAAAACCGATGACAGCTTCACGGTGGCGGATCCGGCCATCATGACGGTGAAGAACGCCGCAGACGGCAGCTTCAGCTTCGCGGATGTGCCCCTGACCACGGTCGGTACGCATTATTTCGTCATCCGGGAAAGCGCAGCAGCCCCCTTGCCCGGTGTGAGCTACGACAGCAGGAGCTATTTCCTCACCGTGGTGGTGGAGGATGTGGGCGGCAGCCTCGGTGTCAGCAGCCAGAGTCTGGCAGATGAAAACGGCATTGTCACGGAGCTCCGCTTCGAGAACAGCTACGCAGCTGCGCCCACCAGCACCAGCTTCAGCGGGACCAAGAGCCTGATCGGCAGGACTCTGGTGGCAGATGCCTTCAGCTTCGAGCTCTTCAAAACCGATGACAGCTTCGCGCTGGTGAATCCGGCCATTATG
>JAUMYD010000193.1 GCA_030528765.1 Bacillota bacterium | reverse complement strand
CTGCACAAGGTAAAGCATCATGAAAAAATATACAGTCGCAATCGTAGGTGCCACCGGTGCCGTCGGGCAGGAGCTGCTCAAGGTCCTGGCAGAGCGCAAATTCCCCGTGGAGGAGCTGCGCCTGCTGGCCACAGAACGCTCTGCCGGTAAAATCATCTCCTGGCAGGGGAAGGACTATCGCGTTCAGGCCACCACAAAGGATTCCTTTTATGGCGTGCAGCTCGCCCTCTTTGCCGGCGGTGCTGCCTCCCTGGAATACGCCCCCGCCGCTGTGGAGGCCGGTGCTGTGGTCATCGATAACAGCAGCAATTACCGCTACAGGGAGGATGTACCCCTGGTGGTGCCGGAAGTAAATCCGGAGGATCTCCGCTGGCATAAGGGCATCATCGCCAATCCGAACTGCTCCACCATCCAGATGGTGGTTGCACTGAAGCCTCTGCATGACGCTGCGAAGATCAGCCGAATCCAGGTCTCCACCTATCAGGCTGTCTCCGGTGCGGGCCTGCCCGGCCTGGAGGAGCTGCGCCGCCAGACGGAGGATCTGAACGCCGGCCGCCCGGTGGAAAGCAAGGTCTTTCAGCATCAGATCGCCTATAATGTGATCCCACAGATCGATGTTCTCATCGATAATGGCTATTATAAAGAAGAAATGAAGATGGTCTGGGAGACCCGGAAGATGTTCCATGCACCGGAGCTCCCCATTTCCTGCACCGCTGTGCGCGTTCCGGTCTTTCGCAGCCACAGCGAAAGCATCTCCATCGAAACGGAAACCCCCCTCAGCCCGGAGGAAGCACGGGAGATTCTGGCAAAGGCCCCCGGCGTGCAGCTCATTGATGCCCCGGCGGAGGGCCGCTACCCCATGCCCCTGCAGGCATCGGATACGGATACCGTCTACGTGGGCCGCATCCGAAAGGATATCTCTACGGAAAAGGGCCTCTGCCTTTGGGTGGTGGCGGATCAGATCCGCAAGGGCGCTGCCACCAATGCCATACAGATCGCAGAATGCCTGATCCGGGAGGAGCTGCTCTAGGCACAGCCCACTCCCCGCCCCCCCCTTACCGGGGCTTTCCCCTGCCGCAGGCAGGGAAGAAAGAAGTACAAAAAAAGGAGAATCTAAGCATGGATTTCGGCCGTTTGATCACCGCAATGGTCACCCCCTTCCATGAAAATGGAAGCATCAACTACAGCGAGGCCCAGCGCCTGGCCAATTACCTGCTGGACAATGGTTCCGATGGTCTCTGCGTGGCCGGTACCACCGGCGAAAGTGCCACCATGAACCAGGAAGAGCGCAGGCAGCTCTTTCTGGCTGTGCAGGAAGTCACCCGGGAACGGGGCGCCAGCCTGATCGCAGGCTGCGGCAGCAACAATACTGCCGATACCATCCGCCTCTGCCGGATGGCACAGGAAGTGGGGGCAGATGCCGCTCTTCTGGTCACACCCTATTACAATAAGCCGCCGCAGGATGGGCTCTATGCCCATTACGCAGCCGTAGCGGAAGCGGTGGAGCTGCCTCTGGTGCTTTACAATGTCCCCGGCCGCACCGGCGTGAATATGAAGCCGGATACCGTGGCCCGTTTGGCGCAGCTCCCCAACATTGTAGCCCTGAAGGAGGCCACCGGCGATATGGATCAGATGAGCCTGCTCAGCGCGAAAACGCCTGCGGATTTCCTGATCTACTCCGGGGAGGACAGCGCCCTTCTGCCCATGCTGAGTCTGGGCGCCTGCGGCGTTATCAGCGTTTCCTCCCACATCGTTGGCCCCTCCATGAAGGAAATGATCGTAGCCTGGGAGGAAGGGAAAACGGAACAGGCCCTGGAGCTGCATCTCAGCTGCTTTGATGCCTTCCAGAAGATGTTCCTCACCACAAATCCTCTGCCGGTGAAATACGCCATGCAGCGTCTTGGATTTCAGATGGGCCCCTGCCGCCTGCCCCTGACCTGGGTCACGGACGAGCAGGCCGCCAGCATTGATGCACTGCTGCAGCACTTGGGCCTGCTCTAAATCGGCCCGCCCGGCAGGAGAATCCGGGAAGCTCTGCGGCTGCAGGCCGCTTTGCTCCGGAATCATTCATAGCAGTCAAAAATCAGGACTTCCTGCGGGGAGTGCTGTTTTTGGCTTGCCTGCAAAAAACAAAAAAATCGCAACGAAGCCCGGCGAAGCCCGGGATAGAATAGGAGAAAGAAAAAATATATGTCAGAAAACAGCAATGAAAAGAAGAAAGGCATTGATCTGGTTCTGCGCAGTGCCATAGAACGCGTCCTGGCTGCGGATCAGGCGGAAGCCGCCGCTTCCCGGGCAGAAGCCGGGGAAGGCAGCCCGAAAGCCAGATCCGGTCAGAGCAAAAAAAGCACTGCTCCGGCAGGCCAGGCAAAAAAGACCTCTTCGCAGACGAAGAAAAAAGCCGACCCTGCAAAGGAAGAAGCAGCTAGCCGACCCTCCGGCCGGCGGAAAAAGGCTGCAGCAGCCGGGGTCCCGGAAG
>JAUMYD010000001.1:19699-33377 GCA_030528765.1 Bacillota bacterium | reverse complement strand
CCCGGCAGAGGAAGGTGCGGCAGAGGCATGCCTGCGCCTGGCGGAAAGCTATCTGCTGCACGGGGACCCCTACCTGAAGCGCCATGGAAGGATGACCGGCGGCTACGCCCGGCAGGTCGGGGAGAAGCTGGGGCTTTCCCCGGAGCAGCTGGAGGAGCTGGAGATCGCAGCAGCCTTTGCGGATATCTCCATGAAGGAGGCGGCCGGGGGCTGCCTGGAAAAGCCGGGCTGCCTGAGCTTCGGGGAATACCGGCGTGTGAGCAGGCATCCGATTTTTGCGGCAGAGCTTTGCCGCTCCCTTTCTCTTTCGGCAGGCATCTGTGAAACCGTGCTCTGCCACCACGAAGCTTTGGATGGCAGCGGATATCCGGAGGGCCGGCAGGGGGAGGAGATCCCCCTCAGTGCCTCCATTCTGGGGGCCTGCGGAGCCTTCTCCGCCATGCTGCTGCCCCGCCCCTATCGCCCGGCCCGGAAGCTTTATGCGGCCCGGGCTGCGCTTTCCCGCGGGGCAGGCCAGCGCTGGCCTGCGGCTGTGGTGCGGGAGCTGATCAGCCTTTAATGAAGACAGAGCAAAACAGACAAGTGTCCTTTTCACAGGCGAGGCCCCGGTTGATCCCGGGGCTTTGCCATAGTCCGCAGCATTGGCAGGCTTTAGGCGCGGAGCGGGATGAGCGCAGAAAAGAAAAGCATCGGCAGTGGGCTGCCGATGCTTTTTTATCGGGAAAGGGCTTGTTATTCTTCCACGAGCCTGATGCGGGTGCCGATCTTTTCCAGCTTTTCGATGAGGTTTTCATAGCCCCGTTCGATGTGGTGGATCTCCGTGATCTCCGTAGTACCCTGGGCCATCTGCCCGGCGATGATCATTGCCGCACCGCCCCGCAGATCAGTTGCCCGCACACTGGCGGCTGTCAGGCGGCTGACCCCGTTCACCGTGGCAGCGTTGCCCTCGATGCGGATATCTGCCCCCATCTTTGCCAGCTCTGCCGCGTGCATAAAGCGATTCTCAAAAACGGTCTCCGTAATGATGGAGCTGCCCCGGGCAACGGAGAGCAAAGCCATGAACTGGGCCTGCGCATCAGTGGGGAAGCCGGGGTAGGGCAGGGTCTTGATGTCTACAGGGTCAATATCCCTGTTCCCCAGAATATGGATGCTGTCATAGCCGATCTCCATGGAGACACCGCATTCGATCAGCTTGGCGCTGAGGGGCTGAAGGTGCTCGGAGATCACATTGTGCAGGATCAGCTCCCCGCCGGTGGCTGCTGCCATGGCCAGGAAGCTGGCTGCCTCGATGCGATCCGGGATCACCGTATGCCTGGCGGCACGCAGGGAGGATACCCCTTCGATGCGGATGCTGTTGGTCCCGGCACCCTTGATCTTCGCACCCATGGCGTTCAGCATGTTGGAAAGATCAATGATCTCCGGCTCATGGGCAGCATTGTCGATGATGGTGACCCCCTCTGCCAGGGAAGCCGCCATAATGAGGTTTTCTGTTGCCCCCACGCTGGGGAAATCCAGGTAGATTCGATTGCCGTAAAGCCGCTCAGCCTGGGCCTCCACATAGCCGTGGCCCATATTGATCGTGGCCCCCAGCGCCCCAAAGCCCTTCAGGTGCAGGTCAATGGGGCGTGCGCCGATAGCACAGCCGCCGGGCAGGGCCAGGCGAACCTTTCCCAGGCGTGCCAGCATAGGCCCCATGATCAGGAAGCTGGCGCGCATCTGCCGCATCAGCTCTGCCGGGGGGTCGATCTGGTTCAGGGTGGAAGTATCAATGGATAAGATATTTTGTTCGAAATTGGGGCGTGCGCCCAGGTGCGCCAGGACCCGGCACATGGTATCCACATCGGAAAGCCAGGGGCAATCATCGATGATGGAGGTTCCGTCTGTGAGCAGGGTCGCGGCGATCAGTGGCAATACGGAATTTTTCGCGCCACTGATATGAACTTCTCCGAAGAGAGGGACACCGCCTTCAATAAGGATTTTTTTCAAAACGAGCTTCCCCTTTGTTCCGTTCTTCAGGAAAGAGAAATTTTCTCTTTTTCTGTGCTGCAAAAGTAATAATTCGATGCAAAGCGGCTTTCTCCTTTCAGAAAGCAGAAGACCGAGGCTTTCCTGCTTTATTTTATGCAGCTTCGGCTGTCGGATATGCCGCCCCTTCTTCCGCGGCTGCCGGGAGCAGACATTTTTACCGGAAATTTGCATATGATCTACGGAAGGAGGGGGCTTCATGGGTGGATTGAGCTGGAAAGGGGCTTGGAAACAATGGCGGCGGGCGGGCTGGGCAGCCCTGCTTTTCGGACTGCTGTCCGGTTTTCTGCTGGGCTTTTCCCGCTGTGCTCCGGAAGAGCTGCCGGAAGAAAGCTTGCTGATGATCCGGGTGCAGTGGCCGGACGGCAGCTGCTCCCCGGTGGCGCTGGAGGAATTTCTGGCCGGGGTGCTGGCTGCGGAAATGCCCGCTTCTTTTCAGCCCCAGGCTCTGCAGGCCCAGGCAGTGGCGGCCCGCAGCTATATCCTGCGGCAGCAGGACAGCGGCAAGCATGGGGAGGCGGCGGTCTGCTGTGACAGCCAATGCTGTCAGGCCTGGCTGAGCAGAGAAAGCCTGGAGCAGCGCTGGGGTGCGGATTTTCCGGCCCATTGGCAGAAGATCCGGGATGCTGTGGCTGCCACAGCCGGGCAGGTTTTGCTGTACCGCGGGGAGATCATCGATGCACTTTTTTGTTCCACCTGCGGCGGCATGACGGAAGAAGTGTCTGCCGTCTGGGGAGGGGAGCGGCCCTATCTGCCGGCCCATCCCTGTCCGTATTGCAGGCATTCTTCCCGCTACAGCGGCGTGAAACGCTATACCTTTGCTGAGGCAGCTTCCCGGCTTGGGCTGCAGCCGGAGCAGATCCCGGAAATGGAGCTGCTTTCCACCACGGCCGGTGGGCGGGTGGCCCTGCTGGCCTGCGGCGGGCGGCAGTATAAGGGAACGGAGCTCCGCAGCCTGCTGGAGCTGGATTCCGCTGCCTTCAGCTGGCTTTTGCAGGGAAAGGAGATCGTCCTGCTCTCCCTGGGCTATGGGCATGGGGTGGGCCTTTGCCAGTGGGGCGCGGATGGCATGGCCCGGGCCGGTCATGGGTGCTGGGAGATCCTTTCGTTTTATTATCCGGGGGCAGAGCCTGGGCTGGCCGGGGATTTTCTCTGATTTTTCTGTTTTTACTATGTTTCTGTGTTTCAGCATTGTTCTGCTGTGGCAAAGCGTGTTATAATGTCCTCATGAATGCTGGAGAAAGGGGGTGCCCCATGGGGGCGGGCTACTCCAGGGCTTGCCGCAGCTACATATTTCTGATGCTGGGGCTCTTTCCGCTGCTGGGCGGGGATTACAGTGGGATCACCGCCCGGAAGAGTCTGCTTTTCCTGCTCATCAGCGCCTGCTTTCTTCTGGCTCTGCTGCTGGAGAAAAGCCTCTCCCGCCGGACAAGCCCTTCTCTCTCCTTTTTTGCTGCGGCCGCAAAGGGAAAGGGCTTTTCTCCGGGTGCTGCCCTGCGGCGGCTGTTCCCCGGCGGGGCGTTTTGGCACGGGCCTTCCTTCAGCCTTTTCTGCTGGCTGCTGCTGGCGGTCTCTGCCCTGCTTTCCAGCCTGCTTTCCCCCTATCGGGCCCAGTGCTGGCTGGGCAGCGGTCGCAGCGGCGGCCTGCTTTTTCTGCTGCTGTATCTGCTGCTGGGCTGGCTGCTTTCCCGCAGTGCCCGTCTGGAAAAGGAACATATTTTTGTCCTGGCCTTTTCCACGCTGCTGATGAACGGGATCGCCCTTTTGCAGCTGGCCGGGGGGAATCCGCTGGGGCTTTATCCGGCGGGGCTGGATTATTATGATGCAGGCAGCCGCTATGCGGAAGCCTTTTTGGGCAGCATTGGGAATCTGAATCAGCTGGGCGGCTTTTACTGCCTTTCCCTCCCCCTGCTGCTGGGGCAGGCCCGTCTGGAGAAGCGGCCCCTGCTGCGCTGGCTGCTGCTGGGCTGTTGTCTGCTTTCCTGCGCTGTGGCTGTGCTGGCCCGGATGGAGGCCTGCTGCCTGGGCCTGCTTTGCGGCCTGCTGCTGAGCCTGCCCGGGCTTTCTGCCCGGCCCTGGCTGCGGCGGCAGCTGCTGGCCTGTCTGCTGGCGCTGGGCCTGGTGCTGCTGGCCTATGGATTGCTTTTTCCCGGGCCGGTGGGAAGCAGCTGGTGGCAGTTCCACCGCCTGCTGTTGGGCATGGGCCGGGATGAGTTCGGTTCTATGCGCCTGGGCATCTGGCGGGTGGGCTGGGAGCTGATCTCCCAGCGCCCTGTTTTGGGCTGGGGGGCGGATGTGCTGTGCCTGGCCTATCGGGATCTTTTCCCGCCCGGAGCCCTGCTTGATGCTGTGCATAACGAATACCTGGCCTTCTGGCTGGATGCGGGCCTGCCCGGCCTTCTGGCCTATATGACGGCCCTGCTCAGCTCCCTGATCCGCTGGTTCCGCCGCAGCCTGTCAGAGCCCTGCTTCCTGCTGCCCTTTGCCATGGGCTGTGCCTATGCTGTGCAGGCCTTTTTCAGCTTTTCCACGCCTATTGTCGCTCCCCTGTGGTGGCTGCTCTGGGGCCTTGCTCTGGGTATGGAGCGGCAGGCGGAAGCAGGCGCTGTTCTCAGAAAATAATAGATTTTTTCTGTTTTCCAGGAAACTTGACTTTGTACTTTTCTAGCTTTATTATGGTTTTGCAAGGGCATTTCCGGGGATTCGTTTTCGTGTTTCCTGCTGCCTGTGGAAACTCTGAAGCCCTTAAAAGCTTATGATCCTGATGAAGGAGGATGGTTTATGAAAAAAAGCATGAAGGAGATCAATCGGCAGCTGAACAAGGAAGCCCTGCTGACCCTGGGCCTGTTCCTGCTCTTCTTTCTCTGGTGGTATGCCACTGCCTATGGGCTGGCGGATGCGGAATGGACGGTTTTCGGTCTGCCTGCCTGGTTCTTCATGAGCTGCGTGGTGGGCTGGATCCTCTGCTGCCTAGGCGTGAGCTTCCTGGTGAAGAAATTTTTCCGGGATGTGGATCTGGATGCCTTTGCGGAAGAGGAAGAGAAAGAAAAGAAGGGAGCTGAAAACTGATGGAAAAATTTGCCGTTCTGCTTCCTCTGCTGTTTTATCTGCTGCTGATGCTGGGCATTGCCTGGTATGTGAGCAAGCGGGGCAATAAGCATAATTTTATGGAAGATTATTTTATCGGCGGCCGCTCCCTGGGCGGCTTCGTGCTGGCCATGACCCTTATCGCCACCTTTGTCAGTGCCTCCAGCTTTATTGGGGGGCCGGGTGTTGCCTATTCCACCGGCCTGAGCTGGGTGCTTCTTTCCATGATCCAGGTGCCCACTGCCTTTTTGACCCTGGGTGTACTGGGAAAGAAATTCGCCATCATTGCCCGGCGCATTCAGGCTGTCACGGTGACGGATTTTCTCTATGCCCGCTATAGATCCAAGGCTGTGGTGCTGCTGGCCTCTGTTTCCCTGCTGGTCTTTTTCATCGCCATGATGATGGCACAGTTTATCGGCGGCGGTGTGCTTTTCCAGAACATTACCGGCTATTCCTATGTGACCGGCCTGCTGCTTTTCGGCCTGGTGGTGCTGCTTTATACCACGGTGGGTGGCTTTAAGGCGGTGGCCATCACCGATACCATTCAGGCCATGGTCATGGTAGCAGCGACCATCACCATTCTGGTGGCTGTGATCAATAAGGGCGGCGGCCTGCCGGAGTTGATGGAAAACATCAGCGCGGCCAATCCGGCTATGGTGGATCCGGAAGCCACGCCCAAGCCGCAGATCCTTTCCTACTGGATCCTGGTGGGCTTGGGGCTTTTGGGTCTGCCTCAGACCTCTGTCCGCTGCATGAGCTTTAAAAATACGAAATCCCTGCATAATTCCATGATCATCGGCACTGTGGTCGTGGGGTTCCTGATGCTGGGGATGCACCTGGCCGGCTTTCTTTCTTCCGCTGTGCTGGAGGGAACGCCTGCTACCTCGGATAATGTGATCCCCATGGTGGTGCTGCAGGAGCTGCCTCCTTTCTGGGCCGGGATCTTCCTGGCCGGGCCACTGGCTGCCGTCATGTCCACCGTCAGCTCCCTGCTGATCCTGGCCTCCGCTGCCATCATCAAGGATCTGCTGGGTCGCTTCAGCCCCAAAGAGCGGGAAGCGAAGCAGCTGCGGCGGATCAGCCTGCTGAGCACCGGCATCATCGGCCTGATCGCCTTTGTTTTCGCTATTGAGCCGCCGGATCTGATCGTCTGGATCAATCTTTTCGCCATGGGCGGTCTGGAAGCGGCCTTTTTCTGGCCCACAGTTCTGGGCCTCTTCTGGAAACGTGCCAATAAGGAGGGCGTTCTTGCTTCCATGATCGGCGGTGTCGGCAGCTATTTGCTGCTGGGTCTTTTCGAGGTGAGCATTCTGGGCATCAATAACGTGGTTTTCGGCCTGCTGACCAGCCTGCTCTGCTTCCTGATCGGTACCTTCCTGGGCAAAAGGCCGGATGCGGAGACCACCGAGCTTTTCTTCGGCTGATAAAAGAATGGGACCCGCTGCTCTGCGTCAGGGCAGCGGGTTTTTTTATGCACAGGATTTTTGGGAAAGAAGCTGTCTTGCCCATGGGCAGGCTCTCCTTGGGCCGAAGCAAAAGCGCCGGAAGGTAAGATCCGCTGCTCGGGGCTGGCAGCGGAACTTTTCGCTTCTTTTTTCTGCTGCTCTTTGGAAAGGCTCCCGGTGGAAAAGCGACTCGCCCAAAGAAAAGCGTTCCTTCAAAACATTTCCCATTGCTGCCCCACATAGAATAGGGAAGAGCTTTTTTGCCGGAGGAGAAACATGGATTTCAAAGGCGCGCTTTTGCTGTTCGCTTTGGCCCTGCTGCTGACGATCAGAGGAGGGGAGCTGTTTGTGGATGCTGCAGCCTGGCTGGCAGAGTTTTCCGGCATTCCCAAATTCATCGTGGGTGCCAGCCTGGTGAGCCTGGCCACCACCCTGCCGGAGCTGCTGGTTTCCCTTTTTGCCGCTTTGGAAGGCCGGGTGGAGCTGGCTGTGGGAAATGCAGTGGGCTCAGTCAGCGCAAACACCGGGCTGATCCTGGGGCTTTCCCTCTTCCTTCTGCCGGGTGGGCGGCTTTGCCGCCGGGAATACCTGGGGAAAAGCCTGCTGCTGCTGGCTGCCGGCCTGATCCTGCCCGCAGCCAGCCGGGGGGGAAGGCTTTCTTCCTTGGGCTGTCTGCTTCTGCTGGGGATCTTCCTGTTTTTCCTGGGGGAGCTGCTTTTTTCTGCCCACAGGGAAGGCCCGTCCGGCGGCAGGCTGCGGCCCCGGAAAGCAGAGCTGCTGCTGCAGAGCGGAAAATTCCTTCTGGGCGCGGGCAGTATCGTGCTGGGCTCCCGTATGCTGGTGCGTAGTGCCTCTCAGCTGGCTCTGGCGCTGGGGCTTCCGGAGCGGATCATCGCCGTGAGCATGGTGGCCATCGGTACTTCCCTGCCGGAGCTGGTCACCTGCCTGGCAGCACTCTGCAAGAAGCAGCCCAGCCTTTCCCTGGGGAATATCATTGGTGCGAATCTGATCGATCTGAGCCTGATCCTGCCCCTTTGCTCTCTTTTCTCCGGGGAGCCGCTGCCCATCTCCCCCGGCAGCCTGCGGCTGGATATGCCCCTTTGTTTGCTGCTGCTGGCTCTGGCACTGCTGCCTGTGCTGCTGCGGGGCCGCTTTTATCGCTGGCAGGGCCTGCTGCTGCTTTGTCTTTATGGGGCTTATTTGCTGCTGAGCCTGCTCTGAGTTTTGGGGAAGGAAAAGCCCCGCCCCAAGAGAGAAGGGGCAGGGCATCAAAAGCCTGCGGGCTGAAAAAGCGGCCTCTTTTTCTTTGTGGGCCGCAGACCCGGAGCGGGAAAAAGAAAGGAGCTGCTTCTGCAGCAGAAAAATTGAGAGATGCACTGTTTTTGGAGGTTCAGAGGGGCTCAGGAGACCCCTGCACGCAGCTTTCCTTCCGCAGTGCTTTCCTTTTGGTTTAGCAGGAAGAGGGACGAAAGCACCAGCAGCATGCCGATAAACATAGGCAGGCTGGGGATCTCCCGGAAAAAGAGCAGGCCGAAAATGGTAGCGGCCACAGGCTCGATGGCTGCCAGCACTGCAGCCCGGGAATTTTCCATGCAGCTCAGCCCCACTGTGTAGAGAATATAGGCCAGCGCTGTGGTGAGCAGGGCATAGAAGCAGAAGAAGGCGATCCCTGAAAAGCCCTGAGAAGCCAGGGCGGCAGTGATCGTGCCGAAATCTGCCAGAAAGGCTCCGCCCAGGCTGGAAAAAAGAAAGGTATAGAAGGTGATGCTCAGACTGCTGTAGCCCCGGTTCAGGGCCAGCCGGGAAAAGATGCTGTAGAGCGCATAGCCCAGGCCGCTGCCCAGACCCAGCAGCAGGCCCCGCAGAGAAAGGACGGTGCCGCCCCCCAGAACACCGCTGACCAGTGTGCAGCCGGAAAACGCCAGCAGCAGGGCAAGGATCTTCCGCCAGCTGATCTTCTCCCGGAAGAGCAGGGCGGAAAAGAGCATCACAAAAATGGGAGAGGTATAGAGCAGGGTGGCAGCTACGGAAAGAGAGAGCTCCCGGATGGTGGAATAATAGCAGAAATTAAAGAAGGTGACAGAGACTACACCGGAGCCCAGAAAACACCAGAGATCCCGCAGGCGAACCCGCAGCATCCGGGGCTTATAGCAGAGAATGATGAGAAGGAGCAGCACTGTTGCGCTGATGGAACGCAGCTCCACGATCTCCATGGAATCCAGGCCCCAGGTATTGAAGTGGCGGATGAAAAGACCCGTGCTGGCCCAGAGGATGGCAGAAAGCAGGATCAGCAGGGAAGCATATTTTCTCAGCATAAAACCTCCTTATTCACAGGGCGGGGCTTAGTCCCAGTCCGGGGTGAAGCAGATGTTCAGATCCACAGGGGTGGAGATCCCCGCCACCTGTCCGCTTTCCGTGTATTGCCAGATGGAGAAAGCATAGGGGAAAAGGGGGCGTTCATAATACTGTGCCAGCCAGAGGGGATATTCCCGCAGGCTGGGCAGATCCAGCCGCCCGGCCAGCCAGGGGATGTTCCCGTAGATGATGGCCTGATAGCCTGCTTTTTCGATGGCAGAGCAGAAGCTTTCCGTGATCTTGCTGCGCTGCTCCACGCTAAGGTTCGCGGTGCGGGCGCTGCTGTCGTCGATCTCCTCCATATCAAAGGCAATGGGGTAGCTGAGCTCCCGCCCTTCCAGCAGCTCCAGGACGAATTCAGCCTCCTCCAAGGCCTCCTCTTCATTGATGGCCTGGGAGAAGAAGTAAGCACCCAGCTCCAGCCCGGCCTCCTCTGCGCCCTGCAGGTTTGCCCGGGCGAATTCATCCTCGAAAATACCCCCCTCCGAATAGCCCCGGTAGCCCAGGCGCACCATGGCGAAATCAATGCCATCTGTGGCTACGGCCTGCCAATCGATATTCCCCTGGAAATAGCTGATATCCACGCCGTAGCTTACGGGGCGGCCTTCCTCTTCATAGCGGATGCGGCCGAAATCATATACCAGAGAATCCCAGCTGTGATCATGCAGGGGCAGGCGCTCGTCCAGAGGGGTGCAGACCAGTACGCCCTGATCCCGGTAGAACAGATGACTCGGAAGAATGGTCTGCAGATATTCGCTGCTCACGTTGAAGGTATCCGCATAGCGGACAAGGCTGCTGAGAGGAACGCTTTCCTCCTCTTCCTCCGTGACTGCGGGCGCGGGGGGATCCAGGCTGATCAGGACCCCCAGGCAGATCAGCAGAGCCAGCAGGAGGATCAGACAAAGGAAGGAAAGGAGAATGATGATATTTTTATTGTTCAGCTGCCGGGCAGCTCGTTTTCTTTCGGGCATGTTTCACCTCTTGAAGATTTTGGGGAAGAACAGAACAGAAGGCATAACAGAAAAATGTATCTGGAAAAATATAACAGCTCTATTATAAACCGCCGCAGCTTTTTCTGCAATCTTCCCCGGCGGGGATATTTTTTCTGGAGAGCGAGAAAAACGCTTGACAAAGAGCGGAGAATTTGGCATAATATTAAGGTACTATATGGCGCGTTGGAGAAACGGTTAACTCACCAGCCTCTCACGCTGGCATTCATGGGTTCGAACCCCATACGCGTCACCAAAGAGCCACCTTGCTGGTGGCTCTTTTTTTCTGAACTGCTATATTGCGTAAAGGCATTTTTATATTGTTTCGCTGCAATTTTTACTGAAGGAGTGGATGCTTTTCGTGAAAAACAAGACTTTAGCTGCGCTGCTTGCGGCTACGGGCTGCCATTTGATCTGGGGTCTGAGCTTCATGTTTTCCAGTAAGGCTCTGGAGGTGGCCTCCCCCCTGGTGCTGCTGGGCTGGCGCTTTATCATTGCCTTTCTCTGCATCAATCTGCTGCGGCTCAGCCCCAGGGTCAAGATCCGCTTTCGGAAGGCTGATCTGAAAAGCCTGATCCTGCTGGGCCTTTGTGAGCCGGTGATCTATTTCCTGGGTGAGCAGTATGGCCTGCTTTATACCAACAGCAGCTTTTCCGGGGTGATGATCGCCCTGATTCCGGTGGTGACCATCTTTGCGGCGATCCCCTTTCTGAAAGAGAAGCCCACTGTCGGCCAGGTGGCCTTCAGTCTGCTTTCCATTGCCGGGGTGATCGTCCTGGCCCTGCAGAACAGCTCCAGCGGGGAGATCCGCCCGGTGGGCGTGCTGATCCTGCTGGTGGCGGTTTTTTCTGCCACAGCCTACAGCATCATCAACCGCAAGCTCTCCCGGAGCTATACGGCCTTTGAGCGCTGCTACTTTATGATGATGACGGGCTGCATCTGCTTCCCCATCCTGGCCCTTTGGGAAAACGCAGCTGATCTTTCCGCTTTGATCGCTCCCTTCCGGAATGAGAATTTCTGCATCTCCCTGCTCTATCTTTCCACCATCTCTTCTGTGGGGGCCTACTCCATGTCCAGCTATGCCACCACTCACCTGCCCATTTCGCGGACAGTGATCTTTGCCAATCTGACCACTGCCATCTCCGTTCTGGCCGGCGTGATCTTCCTGGGAGAGCCCTTTACCTGGCTTTCCGGGCTTTGCTCTCTGGCCATCATCCTGGGTGTCTGGGGCGCGCAGCGATTCGCCAAGCCTGCGCCTGTCCTTCCTGCTCCTGAAAAAGAATAAGTTCTCTCCCCTGCAGACCGCAGTGCAAGTCCCTTTTTCTGCATTTCCTTTTCTTTCGGAAGAAGGGACTTTGCTGTGGGGTGCCGCCTTCATGAGCAGCCCTGCGCTGCTTTTTGCGGAGCCTGCTGTGACAGCAGAGAGGAGCTGCGCTTTGGGTCTTGACCGGAAGCTCAGCAAACGCGGGGGAGCAGCAAAAGAGAGCGGCATTGCTGCCGCTCTCTTTTGCTGCATATATAGTGCCATAGTTACAGGGGCTGCATTCTGCTGCCTTTACAGTGTTACTGTGAGCCGTTTTTCCGCATTCATCATGCGGTTGACGATGGCAGCGACCTCACTGCGCTTGATATTGCTTGCAGGGGAAAAGCTGCCTGCTGCATCGTTGCCGTTCAGGATGCCTGCCCGGTAGAGCTTATAGACTGCCGCGCCGCAGCTGTCTGCCAGCTTCACATCGGGGATCTTGCCATCTGCCACGTCGTTGATGGCCGGCAGAGCTGCTTCGGGCAGAGCCGCCGCAAAGATCATGGCAAACTGGGCGCGGGTGGCGGTGGCGTTCATATCGCTGTATGCACCGGCCTTGATGATGCCGTTTGCCACTGCGTAGTCAACATAGCTGCTATACCATACCTCCGCTCCATTGCTGAGCGTGACAGCACCGCTGGTATATTTCTGGTGCATGGTGGCAGCCAGCTTAATGGCCTCTGCTATGGTGATATTGCCTTCCGGTGCATAGCTGTTTACGGTGCGGCCGTTGATGAGGCCCAGCGCATAGCTGTCCAGAACATCGTTGTAGAACCAATCCGCTTCCTTGATATCATAGAAGGGATTGTAGCGGATCACTTCGGGGGCTTTGGCCGCAAAGAGGATCTCGATCTCGTGGTCATCGTCCACATCTTTGAAGGTGTAGCGATCCACAGCGCCGACACTCTTTCCGTCTACCAGAACATCCTTGATCACATAGCCTTCATCGGGGGTGATGACGTAGGTGATGTCATCGCCTTCGTCCACTTTTTCCTTGGCCTTCTGGTCAATGCTGCCGCCCTTGCCCACAGTGGCCTTGATGGTGTAGCTTTCCTCTTCGTCCTCTTCGTCCGCATCGTCCTTTCCGTCCTTTTCATTAACGAAGTAGGCAAAGAGATGGACATCCGAATTGGGCATGGTGAAGGGGAGCATTACGCTGTAGCTGAGGATCTCGCCGCTGTTCAGATCATACCAGTAATCGAAATCTGCATCTTTATCCGGGGAAGCCCAAAGAGTGACCCGGCTGCCCACGGGGAGAAGCGCATCATCGCCGCCGCCCTGAACATAGGCCTCGCCATCACCGATGCTGGTGATATACAGGGTGTAGCTGGCGACTTCCAGTGCGTCGATGGCTGCTTCCAGGGAAGCTGCTGCTGCTGCCACTTCTTCCTTGCCGGCCCGTTCGTTTTCAGCGACAGCCAGTGCTGCGCTGCATTCTGCCTGAAGTGCGGCCCAGCTTTCAGCGGTGTAATCCGCTTTTTCCAGCATTGCCGCATAGGCCAGCAGGCCCTCGATGGCGCTCTTGCTTGCCACATCGCTGCGGCGGAAGAGGTAATCCTCTGCCTGCTTCAGTTCTTTCTGCATGGCTTCCACAGCAGCGGCATCCGCATAGATGTCATCCAGGATGCCCTCTGCCTTTTCCACTGCTGCTGCAAAGACTGCCCAGCTCTTTTCGGTGTAATCCGTTTCCTTCAGGGCAGAAAGTGCTTCCAGCTGGGCCTTCAGGGCAGTTTTATCTGCTGCGGAGATCACAAAGCGGACGATACCGCGGGCATTGGAGGGAGCATACCATCTGCCGGTGGAGCTGGAATTCAGCATGATATCAGAGCCGGCGCGGACGATGTATTCTTCCGGAACATCTTCTTTGTCGTAGATGTAATTGCCCTGGGCATCGGTGCCGTAGAAGATCTGATCGTCAAAATCCTTGCCGTAGATGTAGTGGTCGTATTTGAAATATTTGTTGCCGCCGGGCAGGTGTGCCTGGGCCCAGTAAACGCCGGGCTCGCTGGGAACGCCGTCCAGGAGCTCACCCACGCTGTAATTGTCATCAGCGTAGTAGGTATAGGTGAAGGTATCGGTCTCATCGGTGTTGGTGATGATCTCTTCACCAAAGGCATAGGCCTTGAAGGTGGAGGCCACGTCAAAGGCCTTCTTTCCATCGGTCAGGTCATAGACAGTGCCGTTCTGCAACACATAATTGCGGACGCTGGCATCACTGGCCACCACGGGCATGTGCTGGCAGTAGCAGCTGGCGATGAGGGCATCCAGTGTCTCCTGGGTCTTGGCCGGGTCGCCCATCCACTTTCTGTCCAGCAGCTCCGGATCCCGGCTGGAGAGGCAGAAGGCGAACTGGTTCACCAGCTCTTCGATGAGCTTGCTGTAGCTCTTATCTTTAATGGTGGCCAGGTGGACGCTGCGGTTCAGCTCCGGATCATGGCGCCAGTTGTCATTGGCCTGCACGCTGTCATCGTTCA
>JAUMYD010000001.1:0-19689 GCA_030528765.1 Bacillota bacterium | reverse complement strand
GAAAACAACGGTAGCGCCCCACTGGGCAGCGGTCTTCTGGTTGGTATCTCTGCGCCAGACCTCCTGCCGTAGGATATCATTGAAATCCCGGTCTGTGCGGTAGGTGGTGAATTCATTGTTTTCATCCAGAGCAAAACCGTAATAGGTGTCTTTCTGTTCGCCCGGTTTGCTGATGCCGGAATCCTGGGAAAGGGTGCTCTGGATCCAGAAATAGAAGCGTTCGGAAAGGTGGTTCACCGGGTTGGTATCCAGGAATTTGACGATGAAATCCTCTGCCAGGGCCACGAATTCATCGTATTCCTCTTCTGTGAAGCCTTCACCCACGATGGTGATGGGGCGCCACATGTTCTGTTCGTTTTCATTGGGGTACATGGTGGAGTTGGATTCGAAGTGGGTCACGCTGTAGAAGGAGCTTTCCACCTCAAAGGGGAAGAGATCCGTGACCTTGTGCCCGGCCACGGGGGTACCGGATTTGCCTTCGCTGGTGATGCTGAGGACGAAGTTCCCCACGGAGGTGGGGCCGTCTGCATCTTTGCCACCAACGATGCCCTTTTCGCCCAGCTGCTGGCCGGGCTGGCCTTCGCCATCATCCAGGTGCCAGGTGTAGCTGATCTCGAAATCGGATCTCTTGGCATCCTCATGGACGCGGCTGGCATCTACAAGCACTTCCGGCAGGGTCACGGGGACATCCTTCTGCCAGGGGCGGGAGAGGGTATCCATCTTATCCTCAGATTTCCAGGGGCTGGCGTAATTGCCCACGGAAACGATGGGGGAAGCGTGCTTCACCACGAAGCTGTTCTCGATGCTGGAGAGCTCCATCCTGCCGTATTCCCCGTCATAGCTGGCAGAGACGGTATAGGTGCCGGCTTCCAGCTCCATGGGGGTGGTGGCGGAGATGTTCTGATAGAGTGCCTTGCCATCCGCATCGCGGACAGTGATCTTCAGCTCGCCGGGGGCCATGTCTTCGCCGTAGATCTTCTGGCTGTAGCCGCCGCCGAAGCCGCCTTCCGTACCCAGGCTCAGGTCAACCTCTGCGGTACGGAGGATCAGGTGTTTGTTGTCCAGGGTGACGGGAACATTGTCATAGAACTGATCGTTGTAGGGCTGGAAATGGAGAACGGGGGTTTTGGAGCCCACTGCCAGACGGTCACGCCATTTTTCCTGGCAGACCAGGCAGAAGGGGAATTCCTCCACGCCGTATTTTTCGTAGTTGTCCGTATAGCCCAGGAAGCGCATTTTGCAGTCCTGAGAGGGACGATAATGGGTGCCTGCGTAATCATAGGTGGAGCTGACCACTTCCACGAAGGGGTCAAAGGTGATGCCATCCTTGCCCAGGAAGCGATGCCAGGGGTTCCATTCCTGCCAGGTGGGGTCATCGATCCAGGCTGCATTCACCAGATTGGGGTAGGAAAGCGGATTGGCCAGCGCATTGGTGAAATACTGGTCACCGGCATGGTATTCATCCGGCAGAAGGCCGTTGGTGTGGCCGGATTCGTGGATGCAGAGATCCACGAAGGCCCAGTTCAGGCTGGAGAAGGAGAGCTGGCCGGAGCTGACGCCGCCATAAAGGGTGCTGTTCATCAGCAGCAGCTTCCAGCAGTTATCCGTGGTATAGGCGGTGGCGGTATTGATGGCCAGATCACGATTGCTGACGCTCATGCCGCGCTGGGCATTGCCGGACCAGCAGAGGCCGCCGAAATAGTTATTGCGCGGATCCATACCGGGGATATCCCGGCCGTTGACGCTGTGATCCCGGCGGATGCCGCTGTCCTCGGAGACCACATTCACGCGGTAGATCTTGATCTTATCTTTGAATTCACGGAAGGGCTCATAGTGGATGATGGTTTCCGCGAAATACTGTGCGTAATAATTGAATTTCATCTGATCCGCTTCGGTGAAGCCGTCACCCATCAGCGTGATAACGATGGATTCTTCATCCGGGCGGTCAGCATTCTGCGGGGTGATCAGGGCATAGGGGAAGATGGTCAGCTCCCCGCCCGGTGCATCGTAGAGGATGGGCTCTGCGCTGCAGATCTCCTCATATTTCGCCTGCCAGTTTTCTTCTTCGGCCAGCGCTGCCGGCGCAAAGACCAGCAGCAGCAGGATGGTGAAGGGAATCACCAGGGAAAAGCATTTTTGCCAGTTTCTTGTTCGGAACATTGTTCGTACCACCCCTTCTTTCAAAATGAAATTTATATGGAAGCGCCAAAACAGAGAGCAAAGACAGCCTGCTGACCGAAACACAGCAGCAGAGGAGAATTTCATAACAGTTTTATTATAATGCTTGTTCTTTCCCGGTGTCAATTTGTTTTTTGTAAATTATTTGATAAAATAAAAATTCGCGTTATATTGTAATATTTCCGGGTGAATGTGGGAAAATTGGAGTCTTTTACACGAAATTATTTTGCTAAAAGAGAATTTTATAAAAAATTCTTCGGAGCAGCTTTTTTGAGATGTAGGGATTTTAAATTGTGTTTATTATTTATACGATTCGCTTTGTTGCCCGAAATCAGAAGCAGCGGTTTGCCTGGTTTTCATGAGATAGCCGTTTCATTCGGGCAAATGGACGCAAAAAGCAGCAGAGGAAGAATCCTCTGCTGCTTTTATATGCAGGATCACTTTGTCATATGGTCTTTTCAGTACATTTTCCCCACGATAAAGTTTGCCAGGCCGGTGGGGAGCAGCCGCTGCAAAAAGAGAAAGGTCTGGTATTTCAGGCCGCAGCTTTTCAGGGGCTTCATTTTCCGCCTGCAGCTCAGCCGATAGATGGCCTTGGCGATCACTTCCGGGGGCATGCCGTTCTGCTCATCCTTTTCCATGGTGGAGACGGCCTTTGCGATGCGTTCCCCGTAGAGCTCACTGCCCCGCTCATCCTTGCGCCGGGCGCCGGTAAAGCCGGTTTTCACGTCCCCGGGCATGAAGGCTGACACCTGGATGCCAAAGGGGCGCAGTTCATTGGCCAGGGCCAGCGTCATGGCGTTCACAGCTGCCTTTGCCGCGGAGTAGAAGCTTTGGTAGGGGATGCTGAAGACTGCCGCCACGGAGCTGGTACTGATGATGCGGCCATCCCGGGATTCCCGCAGCCAGGGCAGTGCATATTTGCAGCAGAGGTAGGCGGCGAAGAAATCCACGTCAAAGAGGGCGCGGGCTTCCTCCGGCTCTGTCATTTCCAGTGCGCCGGAAATGCCCATGCCCGCGTTGTTCAGCAGCAGATCGATGCGGCCCGCTTCCCGGCCGATCTGCTCCATGGCCCGGCGGATCTGTTCTTCCTGCCGCAGATCCACGGTGATATGCTGCAGGCCCGGGCGGCTGCTGCCGCTGCGGCTCAGCTCATAGACCTGATCCCCCGCAGTGATATAACATTCTGCCAGCGCCTTGCCAATGCCGGAGCTGCCGCCGCTGATGACCACCACCCGCTGCATTTTAGAATTCCTCCAGGACCCGGGCAATGATCTCCACGGCTTCATTGATCAGCGCATGGGTATGGGTTGCCATCAGGCTGCAGCGCAGCAGGCACTCACCGGGGGCAGTGGCCGGGGGAAGGACGCAGTTCACATAAACACCCTCATCATAGAGACGGCGGTTGATCCGCAGGGTGCGCAGCTCATCATAGGTATAGATGGGGATAATGGGGGTGCTGCTTTCCCGGATGGCAATATTTTTTTCCTTCAGCCGCTCCCGCATATAGTGAGCCAGCTCCATCAGTCGCTCCGTATGGCTGCCATCCTCCCGGATCACCCGCAGTGCAGCCAGGGCCGCAGCGGTATTGGAGGGCGGGATGGAGGCAGAAAAGATGAAGGCCCGGGAATTATAGCGAATGTGATCGATGATGCGTTTTTCGCCGCTTATAAAGCCGCCCAGGGAGGCCAGGGATTTGCTGAAGGTGCTCATGATCAGGTCCACCTGCTCTGTCAGGCCGAAATGATCTGCGGTGCCGCGGCCGTTTTTGCCCAGAATACCCAGGCCGTGGGCATCGTCCACCATCACGCGGGCGCCATAACGCTTGGCCAGCTCCACGATATCCGGCAGCTTGCAGATATCCCCGCCCATGCTGAAAACACCATCAGTGATGATGAGAGCACCGCATTCCTCCGGCACCTGCTTCAGCTTTTTTTCCAGATCATCCATATCGCTGTGCTTGAAGCGAAGCATTTTCCCGTAGCTGAGTCGGCAGCCGTCGTAGATGCTGGCATGGTTCTCGATATCGCAGAGCATGTAATCATGGCGGCCCACTACAGCAGAGATGGTGCCCAGATTGCTCTGGAAGCCGGTGGAAAAGGTGCAGGCATCCTCCATGCCCAGAAATTCGGAAAGCTCTTTTTCCAGCTGCACATGCATATCCAGCGTGCCATTCAGGAAGCGGGAGCCGGAGCAGCCCGTTCCGTATTGATCCAGTGCTTCCCGGGCTGCTGCCAGCACCTGCGGATGGACGGTCAGACCCAGATAATTATTGGAACCAAGCATGATGCGGCGCTTCCCTTCCATGATCACTTCCGTATCCTGGCGGGACTGCAGTTCATGGAAATAGGGGTTGATCCCTTCGCTGTTTACCTGTTGCAGCATATCCGGTGCGACGATGCGCTTAAAAATATCCATTTTGTCAGCTCCTTCTTATCTTGGCAAAAATATATAGTCTTGGCAAAAGATATAAAGATATAGTATAAAAAATAAAAATAAAATAAAACGAACCCAAGTGAGACAAAAGAAAACGGAGACAATAGCAAAGCCCGGGGATCGGCAAGCCTGCATTTGCCGAAAGACAGCAGTTAAAAACGGAAAATAAGCCCGACCACTGCGCCAAGGGCCACATAGACGATGGGGTGCTTTTTCAGACGGAAAACAGCCGGAAGCAGCAGGATGAAGAAAATAAGGGCTTTATAATTGAAGAGTATGGCTTGCCCCGGGCCGTTGACACCCAAAATAGCCAAAAATACCATGGAAAGGGCAATGGAAGAAAGCAGGCCGGATACCGCAGGGCGGATGCCGGAAAAAATATTCTGCAGCACGGGCCCTTTTGCCCAGTGGGCCAGCACTGTGCTGACCAGAAGGGAGATCAGGATGGAGGGGATGATCAAGGCGGTGGTTGCCAGCACACCGCCGGGGATCCCCGCTGCCTGCACACCGGCGTAGGTCGCCATATTGATGGCCAGTGGGCCGGGGGTGCATTCTGCCACAGCCACCATATCCGCCACCTGGGCTTTTGTGAACCAGTCGTAGCGGCCTGCCAGCTCATAGAGGAAGGGCAGGGAGGCCAGACCGCCGCCCAGGGTAAAAAGGCCGATCTTCAGAAATTCCCAGAAAAGCAGCAGATAGATCATGCTTCCTCCTCCTTCTTTTCTGCATTTGCCGGCGCTGCATTCTGCCCCTTTTGCTTCCGCAGGCCCAGCAGAATGCCACAGAGTGCTGAGCCCAGAATAATGAAGATGGGGTTTACCAGATCCAGGAAGAGCAGGAGCAGGGAGAGGAAAAAGAGCAGCAGAGAACTCCAGCCCCTGACGCCGCTTTTGATCATGCGCCAGGCAGTGTGGACCACCATCGCCGCCACGCTGACCCGGATCCCGGCCAGTGCATGCTGCACTGCGGGGAGGTGGGCAAAATTATTCAACAGGGAAGAAACCAGCAGCACCACCAGAAGGGGAGGCAGCATGACACCCAGTGCTGCACATATGCCCGCCGCCTTCCCAAAGCGGGGGACGGTGATGAGCACGGCACAGTTGATCATGATAAGGCCGGGCTGGCACTGCACCAGCGCATAGATATCTGCCAGCTCCTGATCCGTGAGCCAGCCGCGCTGATCCACCAGCTCATGCTGCATCAGCGGCAGGACTGTATAGCCACCGCCAAAGCTGGCTGCGCTGATGCGGGCAAAAATCCATAAAATTTCCAAAGAATTTTTTTTCATGGGCAGGGCTCCTGCTGCAGCAAAGGAAAGAACATACACTAAAATATATTATACCACCTTTTTCAGAAATATGGTAGGAAAAAATCTTCAGGCGGCGAAAAATAGATAGATCGATTCCCCCGGCTTCTTCGGGCGGGGGAAGAAAGACCAGGCCTCGGGAGGGACTATGGATACTTATCTTCGTATTATTATCGTGCTGTTGATCGTTGCCGTGGTCAGCTGGCTCCTGCCCCGGCTTTTCCCTCCCACGGAAAAGGATAAGCAGGCCGCAGAGGCAGAGGCCGAACGCAGGCTGCGCCGCTATGAGGATCAGCTTCGTCAGCAGGAGGAGGCACGGGCCCGCAGAGAGGCGAAAAAGCGCAAAAAAGAATAGACAAGCAGGCCCGGGAAGAGTATAATGTTTATGCTCGTCTCTGCCCAAATTTACAGATGCGATCATGTGGATAGCTATTGCTGCTAATCCGAGACAAAGAAGTCTGCCTCTAGCCGGGCAGACTTTTTTGCTTGTCCGCTTCCTGCTGTTTCCCCGGCGGGGAAGAAGTGCGGCTGCCTGTCCGGCACTTTGTTTTGCCGATTTCCGACAGGCCTTCAGGCTTCAGTGCTTATTGGAGCGGCACTGCCAGGCGGCGCTTCCTGCCCGCTCCTGCCGGGGTTCTTCAGACGGCAGCTTTTCAGCAGCACGAAGGCAGCCAGCAGGCAGAGCCCGCCCACCAGCAGCCATCCCTGCTGATAGCTGCTTTTCAGCAAGAAAAGGCCCATGATGATGGGGCCGGTGGCCTTCCCCAGGCTTTGGATGACATCATAGATGGATTGATAGCGGGCTCTGTGGGAAAGGGGTGCCTGCCCGGCGATGAAGAGGCCGCTGTTTGTATTGCAGAGGATCTCGCCCACTGTCCAGAGGAAAACCAGAAAAAGCAGAAGGGCGTTTTTTTCCCCGATGAGAGCAGAGCCGCCAAAGCCCAGCGCACAGAAGAGCAGCCCCAGCGCGCAGTTGAAAAGGGTGGAGTTCTTCTTGGTCAGCATCACCACCAGCGGGGCTGCCAGGCAGACCACCAGGCCATTGCAGGACCAGACCAGGCTGTTGCTTTTTGCAGCCTGGGAGATCCCCTGCACCAGCTCCAGATTCAGCGGCAGCAGGTAGGAGGTCTGCGCATAGGAAAAGGCATAGCAGATCATGCAGGCCGCGAAGATCAGCATCAGCTTATCCCGGCGCAGCAGCTTCCAGAGGGAGCTTTTCTCCACAGGCTCCCCGGGGGAAGCAGGAGCTGCTTCGCTGTTTTGCAGGGCTTTCCCGGGGATGAAGAGGAGGATCAGCAGCACGGCCAGGCTCACCATGATGGCCTGCCCCCAGAAGATCCAGGAGATGTATTTTTCGAAAAGCAGGGCTGCGATCAGGGGGCCGATGGAATAGCCCAGGTTAAAGCCCAGATAAACCAGGGAATAGCTTTCCTGCCGGGTCTCAGGCCGGCTGACATCGATGATCATGGCAGAGAGGATGGGGTGGCAAAGATTCGAAAAGAAATAGCCTCCCAGGATCAGGAAGACCACGGCCCGGCTGTGGCAGAAAAAGCCGCTCAGCGCGAAGAAAAAGATGGAAAGAAAGAGCCCCAGGCCATAAACCTTTTTCCTGGGAAAGCGGTCTGCCAGCTTTCCCCCGAGCATGCTGGCGGGGAGCTGTGCCAGGGCAACCAGCAGCAGGTAGCCGCTGACCTCCTGATCGTTCATGCTCAGCCTGCTGCTGAGGAACATGGTCAGAAAGGGAAAAACAAAGGTTCCCGTGGCAACGATGACCCGGGCAATGGCCAAAATATAGACAGGCCTTGGCAGGCCGCGGTATTGGTCGATTATTCGGATATGCATGGCGGCCTTGCTGCCTCCTAAGTGTTTGAGGTGGGGTAAACTGCTTTTTGAAAAGGCTGTGGAGCCTTCTTTTTTTGAAAGAAAAGAGCGAAAGAATTTGGCGTATGCCCGGCTGATAGAAAAGCTCTTCCTCTGTCATTGCGAGGCGGGCAAGCTGTGGGCTTGCAGCGCAAGACCCAGCCTGGCAACGTGGCGATCTTTTGGATATGGCAGGCTGGAAGACAGCAAAGAGGAAGGACTTTAGAATCTTTGTACCCGCCGCTTTTTCAAAAAAGCGGCGGGTACAAAGATTGTCCAAACCCGATCTCCCCGTTGAAAAGCGGAATCCAAGGGCGGCGGCCTTTGGATTCCGCGGGGATCGTGCTTTGAAAGATGCTTCCGGGGAAAGGGGAGCTTAGCCCTCCATGGCGGCGCGGATGCGGGCCCGGCTCTGTTCCTCACCCAGGGTCTGGGTGATCTGCCAGAGATCAGGGGAGTTCTGCCGGCCGGTCATGGCCACGCGGATGGTGTTGCTCACTTCCACAATGCTGCCCCGGTAAAGCTCGGGGTTCTTCTTGTATTTCTTGGGCTGCAGGGCGTAGTTCTGCTCCTCACAGATCTGCTTCACCTTTGCGAACCAGGCGTCGTTGTCATCGCTGAAATCGATCAGCTCCAGATAGCGGCTGAGGATCTCTTTTCTGGCTTCCAGATCGGTGGGGAATTCATCCTCAATGCGGAAGCGCTGCGCATAATAGAAGCTGAGGAAATCCACGGCCTGCTTCCAGTTGACCAGATCTTTCCGGGGGCGATCCCCGCCCTTGCCGATGTTCAGCACGGCCAGGGCATACTCCCGGTCTGCCAGCAGGGCGGCGAAGTCCTTGTCGTAGCGTTCTGCCCAGCCCAGCAGACCCTCGTAGATGGCTTCCGCAGGCATGGCGCAGAGCACATCCTTGCTGATGTTCTCCAGCTTTTCCAGGTCAAAAAGGGCGCCGCTGTTGCTCATCTTTTCTGTGGAGAAGGGGAATTCCATGTAATGGGCTTCCGGGTTGTCGATGCGCCACTGCTCATAGTTGGAATTCAGCACAGTGAGCAGGTATTCCCAGACTGCATCCGGCAGATAGCCCTCGCCCTGGTAGTATTCCAGTGCCAGCTCCGGATCTTTGCGCTTGCTCAGCTTGCGCTTCACATCGCCATCGATCTTCATCAGCTGGGCAGTGTGGCAGTAGAGGGGACGCTGCCAGCCCAGGGTATCGAAGAGCTGCACATGCATGGGCAGGGTGGCCAGCCATTCCTCGCCGCGCACCACATGGGTGGTGCCCATCAGGTGGTCATCCACCACATGGGCAAAGTGATAGGTGGGAATGCCGTCGCTCTTCAGCAGGACGAAATCCTGATAATTCTCCTGAACGCTCAGCTCGCCGCGGATGGCATCCATCACGGGCAGGAAGTTTTCCGGATCCCCCTGGCTGCGGAAGCGCAGCACATAGGGCTCCCCGGCCTGCACGCGGGCTTCGATACTTTCATGATCCATATCCCTGCAGGCAGCCCACTGGCCGTAATAGCCGAAATTCAGCTTCCCGGCGATCTGCTGCTCGCGCATGGTGTTGAGCTTTTCCTCCGTGCAGAAGCAGGGGTAGGCATAGCCCATCTGCACCAGCTTTTTGGCGATGCACTGATAGATCTCCTTGCGCTGCCGCTGGCGATACGGGCCGTAGCTGCCGATCTCCCCATCGATGGTGGCGCCTTCGTCAAAGTGGACCCCAAAGCCGGCCATGGCAGAAAGCAGGGTCTCCACCGCGCCGGGGACCTCCCGCTTGCTGTCCGTATCCTCAATGCGCAGGAAGAAAACGCCGCCGCTCTGGTGGGCCAGGCGCTCACCGATGATGGCATTGTAAAGGTTCCCCAGGTGGACGAAGCCGGTGGGGCTGGGGCCGATCCTGGTCACCTTCGCCTCTGCAGGCAGCTCCCGCCGGGGGAAGCGCTCTTCATAGTGCTGGGCTTCCTCCTGAATATGGGGGAAGAGAAGTTCTGCCAAACGATTATAATTCATATTGCACCTCTGTAGGGCCTGCTGCCTTTTCCGCAGCCCGGCCGGATTTCTGCTTTTTCTGGGGAAGGGGGCTGAGCCGCTCTTCCTGAAACCATATTATACCAGCCACTTTTTTTCTTGGCAATAGGCTTTCCTTCGTCCTGCGGAGATAGCGGCTCCGGCAGAAGAAAGCCCTTTTCCTGCCAAAAAGGGGAAATTCAGTGTATTTTGAGGATATTTTCACATATCCTACAAAATATGGTAGTTTCATTTGCTGGGAATATATTGTATAATAGCAACATATAAGATTCCCCGACTATGCTTTGCAGAGCGGGAAGAGATTTTTAAACGGGAGGATAGACCATGGGTAAAGATATTATCACGGAATATGGCCTTATCTCTGTCAGTAAGGATGTGATCGCCACCCTGGCCGGGATCGCAACCACGGAATGCGTTGGCGTGGTGGGTGTCGTCAGCCAGCGGGTCTTCGCGGACGGCCTCAGCGAGCTGCTGGGCCGGGAAGCCCTCTCCAAGGGCGTGGATGTGATGCTCCGGGAAGAGCATCTGGTGATCCGGGTCAACATCGTGGTTGGCTATGGCAACCGTATTCATATGATTGCCGAAAACGTGATCACTAATGTTAAATATATTGTAGAAAAGCATACCGGCCTGACCGTAGATCATGTAGAAGTCCATGTTCAGGGCGTGCGTGTTGTCGATTGAAATAAGGAGGAGCTTTATGCCTGAATCGATCAAACACCTGGATGGCGCTCTGCTATGCAAGTATCTGCGTGGCGGCTGCGCCTATCTTGGCGAGCACAAAGATGAAGTAAATGCCCTGAATGTTTTCCCGGTCCCGGATGGGGATACGGGGATCAATATGTATCTTACTGTCAGCTCTGCCGGGGAAAAGCTCCCCCGCTCCGGGGAAGGCCTTTCCGTAGGGAAGATCGCCGGGGATTTTTCCATGGGGACCCTTATGGGGGCCCGGGGGAACAGCGGCGTCATCCTGTCCCAGATCTTTCGCGGCCTGGCTGTTTCCATGAACGGGCAGGAGATTTTGGATGCCCGTGGCTTTGCCGCTGCTCTGCAGAAGGGGGTGGATCTCTCTTATAAATCCGTCATGAAGCCGGTCGAGGGGACCATCCTTACGGTTTTCCGGGAATACGCTGCCGCGGCAGAGGCTGCTGCCCAAGCCGGCGCGGATGTCATCACTATGCTGAAAAAAGCGGCCCATGCCGGTGAGGAGGCTTTGGCCCGCACACCGGAGATTTTGCCTGTGCTGAAGGAAGCCGGCGTGGTGGATGCCGGCGGCAAGGGCATTCTGGTCTTCCTGGCCGGTGCCCTCTCTGCCCTGACCGGTGAATATGTGCGGGAGGAGCCCGCTGCCGTGCCTGTGGAGCCCCTAAGGGCAGCTTCCCTGTACAGCGGCCCGGCCGCCTGTGATGGGGAGATCGAGTTTGCCTTCTGCACCCAGCTGCTGATCCGTGGGGAAAAGCTGCCTCTGGATACCATCCGGGAGCATCTTTCCCAGACACCCCCCGGGGACAGCCTGCTGGTGGTGGGGGATGAGCAGATCATCAAGATCCATTTCCATAACAATCAGCCCTGGAAGGTGCTGGAGTACTGCGCGCAGTTCGGCTCCTTGCATGATATTATTATTGATAACATGCGGGATCAGCACCATGAGACGCAGATCTCCGCTGCGGAAGCTGCCGCTGCGGAAACAGCCACCCCTGAACCTGCTGCCGCAAAGCCGAAGCTTCCCGCAGCAGCTTGCGGCGTGATCGCTGTCTGCTCCGGGCAGGAGATGATCGATCTTTATCAGGAGCTGGGCGCTATGGTCATTTCCGGCGGCCAGACCATGAACCCCTCTGCGGAGGATCTGCTGCGGGCCATTGCGGAATGCCCGGCAGAGGAGATCGTCATCCTTCCCAATAACAGCAATATCATTCTTGCTGCGGACCAGGCAAAGCAGCTGGCTGAAAAGCCGGTGGAAGTGGTGCGCAGCAAGTTCGTGACCCAGGGTATTTCTGCTATGATGGGCTTTGATTCCATGCAGAGTGCCGGAAAGAACCGCCAGGCCATGGAGGGTGCAGCTGCCAATACGGTAAACGGCGAGCTGACCTATGCCGTGCGGGATACCAAATGCAATGGCTTTGAGATCAAAAATCAGGATGTGCTGGCTCTGCTGCAGGGGGATATTGTGGATAACGGCCCCTCTCTGGAGGAGATGCTGCTGAGCCTGGTGGGGAAGATGTCTGCTGCCTCCTCTCAGCCGGAGCTGCTTTCCCTTTTCTACGGCAATGATATGCCGGAGGAAGAGGCTGCCGCTCTCTCCGAGCGGGTGCAGGAAGCCTTCCCCCAGTTCGATGTGGAGCTTCGCCCCGGTGGGCAGCCCCTCTACTATTTCCTGCTTTCTTTGGAGTAAAAGGCTGCTTTTGCCGCCGGCTTTCCGAGCCTGGCGGAAAAGTGTTCCGCTGCTGCTTCAGTGAAGCTTTATAGTGAAATTATCATGGAGAAATTTCTCCGCTCAAGCAATCATTTCCATATTATATAGCTTTCAGTATAATACATTATAGTATGTGCCTTTTGGCAGGGGCGGTTTCGGCTCCTTCCCGGAACACAGAAAAGCGGCGGGCCGGCCCCGGCGCAGAATTGCTCCCGGGGATCCCAAGCGCACAGATCATGATACAGCTCCCGCCCGGCGGGTCTGGAAAACCGCCCCAGGGCCGCGTTTTGCAGATTGCCGGGGGGAGCTTTTATTTTTTCGGGAGAGGGATGTGGATATGGAGGAAGTTCTGGCTTTGATCCAGAGAGAAAGACAGGCAGGCTGCTGCGATGCGGTGGTCTTTGGCGGCTTCGGGCTTTACCTGGCAGAGTGGGCAGAGGAGCGGGGCCTGGCCCGGCTGGCCGAGGCCGGGCGCTGCTATGCCGGCCTGGCTCTGGAGCAGCGCGGCGCTGCTCTGGCAGAGATGGAAGAAATGCTGCGGGCCCTGCCCCCGGACTCTGCTGCCCCGCTGCCGAAGCCGAAGCCTGCGGCCCATCCGGGGGCAAAGGCCCCCATCCTTTCCATGCCTTTGACGACGCTGCCCGGCTGCGGAAGCCGGCGGGCTGAGCTTTTTGCCCGGCTGGGCCTGCGCAGCCTGGGAGACCTTCTGCTTTGGCTCCCCCGGGATTACCGGGACCGCCGGGCTGTCACCCCCATCGGGCAGGCGGCTCCCGGCAGCCAGATCAGCCTGCGGGGGACGATCCTGGGAACGGAGATCCTTCCCACCAAAGGCCGGGTCACGGTGCTGAAATGCTATCTGCAGGACGAAAGCGGCGTGATGCCCCTGCTTTGGTTCAATCAGACTTTCCTGCAGAAGAAGCTGAGCCCGGGAAGGCGTCTGCTGGTATACGGCACTGTGGAAAAACGCTTCCGCAGCCTGGAGCTGACGGTTCAGGATTACCAGATCCTGGAGGAGGGGGAGCTGGGCGGTGGGATCGTGCCGGTGTATGCCGCAACAGAGGGACTGAACCAGAAAAGCCTGCGCAGCGCAGTCAGCGCGGCCTATCAGCGCTGCGCTGCCTATATCGAGGATATCGTGCCCCTGCCCCTGCGGGAAAAGCGGATGCTCATGGGCCGGCGGGAGGCTATTCGCTGTCTGCATTTCCCGGAGAATTTCGGGGAGCTGGAATTCGCCCGCCGCAGCCTGGCTTATGAGGAGCTGCTTTGCCTGGAGCTGGCTCTGGCCGCCCAGGCTGCTCCCCGGGCAGAGCTGCAGCGCCCCCGGGACCCCTCTGCCCCCGGAGATGAGGAGCTGCTGCGGCAGTTTTCCGCAGCCCTGCCCTTTTCCCTGACAGAGGCACAGCAGCGGGTGATCCGGGAGATCTACAGCGATATGTCCGGCAGCTATGCCATGTCCCGTCTGGTCCAGGGGGATGTGGGCAGCGGGAAGACTGCGGTGGCTGCTGCTGCCATCTACAAATGCTTTCGCAGCGGCAGGCAGGCGGCACTGATGGCCCCCACGGAGATCCTGGCCAGCCAGCACTATCAATCCCTGTTGCCCCTTCTGACAAAGCTGGGGCTGAGTGTCTCCCTGCTCACCGGCTCCACAAAGTCGGTGGAAAGAAAGGCGCAGGTCTCTCAGCTGAAGGCCGGAGTGCTGGATTGCCTGATCGGCACCCATGCCCTGATCCAGGAGGGTGTGGATTTTCAGGATCTGGGCCTGGCCATCACCGATGAGCAACATCGCTTCGGCGTTTCCCAGCGGGCCCGGCTCCGCCGCAGCAATCAGGTGGATATGCTGGTGATGACAGCCACCCCCATCCCCCGGACATTGGCCATGACCCTCTATGGGGATCTGGATCTCTCCGTGATCGATCAGCTGCCCCCCGGGCGGCAGCCTATCCGCACCTATGCCGTTGATTATTCCTATGAGCAGCGCATCTACCGCTTTCTGGAAAAGGAGATCAGCCAGGGCAGGCAGGCCTTCATCGTCTGCCCGCTGGTGGAGGAAAGTGAAAAGGTGGATCTGGAGAGCGCCACGGCCCTTTTCGAGAGCCTGCGGCAGGAGGTCTTTCCCCATCGCCGGCTGGCACTGCTGCACGGCAGGATGAAGCCGGCAGAAAAGGAAGAGGTGATGCAGGCCTTTTATCAGGGACACACGGATATTCTGGTCTCCACCACCGTGGTGGAGGTGGGTGTGAATGTGCCCAATGCCAGCATCATGCTGATCCGGGATGCGGAGCGCTTCGGCCTGGCCCAGCTGCATCAGCTGCGGGGCCGCATCGGCCGGGGAAGCCAGCAATCCCACTGCATCCTGCTGCATAATGCCAAAAGCGATGTGGCCAGAGCCAGAATGCGCATCATCAGCAGCACCAGCGATGGCTTTGCTCTGGCAGAGGCTGATCTGCGCCAGCGCGGCCCGGGGGAATTCTTCGGGCAGCGGCAGCACGGCCTGCCGGAGCTGCGGGTGGCGGATCTGAGCCGGGACGAGGAACTGCTGGAAATGGCACGGCTGGATGCAAAGGCCATCCGGGAAGGGCAGCTGGAATCCACGGATGCACTGGAGGCTGCCAGCCGGAAGCTGCTGGATTTTCTGCTGCAGGGCTGAGCCAAAGAAGTATATTCCCGGGACCTTGGGCTTAAAATAAAAAAAACAGGAACATCTTACGGATGTTTTCACGGCAAAATGCAAAAATAAATGTGCCATTGCCCTGCAAAAGCACTTTGGCAGTCGCTTTTTAGTGGAATTTTTTAGAAAAAGGAATAGCTTTACATTTTCATCTCCGGATTTTTTTATGCATTTTTTCTGTATTTTGCAGGCGTTTTTTCTGAAAACATGAATAAAAATCGAAAAAAGCTCTGCTGCCATGCAAATTTTTTGTGAAAAGAAGAGCAGATTCAGCATAAAAATTATTGACAAGAGATGAAATATTAAGTAATATTAGCTTGTTACCAGTTGCATAGTTGTAGCCTTTTGCTATGGAATGTGGCGTAAAAGCAGTCCGCAGGGGCTGGCTTCTGCTTTTGCAGTTGGTGATATTCTCTTTTATTTGTGTTATAACCCTGCCTCGGCAGGTTTATAAAATTCCGAAATCGGAAAAGGAGGAGAAAGAATGAAGAAGCTGTTAGTTATCTTGTTGGCTCTGGCCACCGTCTTCGCATTTGCTGCTTGCGGCGAACCCGCTGAAGATCCGGCCAACACCCTCGTTGTTGATGAACAGCCCGAGGGTGAAGTTGAAGGTGAAGGCGAAGAAGAAGTTGCTGAACCCGTAGCGGAAGGCAAAATCGCTATCGTCACCAACACCGTCTCTCAGAACGAAGAAGAATATCGTTCTGCTCAGTCCATGGTCGAGAAGTACGGCGATCGTGTTATCCACGAACTGCTGCCCGACAACTTCATGACCGAACAGGAACAGCTCATCTCCGTTATCAGCAAATGCGCTGCTAACGAAGAAGTTAAAGCTCTGATCCTGAATCAGGCTGTTCCTGGCGTTAACGCCGCTGTCGACAAAGTCCTGGAAACCCGTGATAAAGACGATCTGCTGATCGTTTACTGCACTCCCCAGGAAAATCCCCCGGATGTCGCCGCTCGTGCTGACATCATCCTGCAGCCCAACGAACTGGCTATGGGCTACAGCGTTGTGAAACAGGCTTACCTGATGGGCGCCAAGACTTTCGTCCATTACAGCTTCCCCCGTCACATGTCCCAGGTTCTGCTGGGCGGCCGTCGTGACATCATGAGAGCTGAATGCGAACGCCTCGGCATCGAATTCGTCGACGCTACCGCTCCCGATCCGACCGGCGATGCTGGTACCAGCGGTGCTCAGATGTTCATTCTGGAAGACGTACCGAAAATGGTTGAGACCTACGGCAAAGACACTGCCTTCTTCTCCACCAACTGCTCCATGCAGGTTCCGCTGATCAAAGCTTGCTTTGACGAAGGCGCTATGTATCCTCAGCCCTGCTGCCCCAGCCCTTATCACGGCTATCCCTCCGCACTGGGCATCGAAACTCCTGAAGATCTCGTCGGCGGCATCCAGACCGTTCTGGAAGAAACCGAACAGATGATCGTTGATGCTGGCCTGGCTGGCCGCTTCTCCACTTGGCCCGTTCCCGCTGCCATGATGTCCACCGTTGCTGCTACCGAATACGCAGTAAAATGGATGGCTGGCGAAACCGATGGCAAACTGGATCCCGAAGTTCTGTCTCAGTGCATGGCTGATTACGCCGGTATGGAAATCGATCTCGAAAACTACACCGACGAAAACAACACCACTTATGACAACTACTTCATGTTCCTGGTCGGCTTCTATACTTACGGCGGCCTGCCGGCAGATGGTCCTACCGACTACACTGAACCCGTTAAATAAGT
The DNA here is from genome assembly GCA_030528765.1 of Bacillota bacterium. Lineage (GTDB taxonomy): Bacteria > Bacillota > Dehalobacteriia > UBA4068 > UBA4068 > RGIG3155. The sequence continues at coordinate 3,056 of JAUMYD010000001.1, read as the reverse complement.
CCATTCTTCGGAATGAGATGAGCTGCTTTGCAGCTTGATACGAGAACGCAGGGGGTGTGCCGCATCGTCGGACACCCCCTATTTTCTTTAGTTTGCTCTCAGAGCAAAGAAGCACAACGAACGTAAATTATGTTACTTTAGCATAATACCACTTTATCAACCAGGAAAGGTGGTCCATCACTTGTCTGATACAATTCTTAGTCTGAAGAACATTACAAAAGAATATTCAGGAAACGTTGTTCTGAAAAACGTTTCAATGGACGTGCGCAAAGGTGAAGTCCATGCGCTGATCGGTGAGAACGGCGCTGGTAAATCCACCCTGATGAACGTGCTTTTCGGTATGCCGGTCATTCACACGACCGGTGGTTTCGAAGGCTCTATCGAGATCAATGGTGAGCCTGCCCAGATCAATAACCCCCATGATGCTATGATGGCGGGCATTGGTATGGTGCATCAGGAATTTATGCTGATCCCCGGCTTTACCATCACCGAAAACATCAAACTTAATCGTGAGATTACCCGGCCGACAGTGGTTTCCCGTATTTTCGGTAAATCTCTGGAAGCACTTGATATGAAAGCAATGAATGAGGATACCCGCAGAGCGCTGGATTCCCTGGAGATGGACATTGCTGAATACACGAAAGTGGCCGGCCTGCCCGTTGGCCACATGCAGTTTATCGAAATCGCCCGCGAAATCGATAAAACCGGTATCCAGCTGCTCGTCTTCGACGAACCCACTGCCGTTTTGACGGAGTCCGAAACCCAGCACCTGCTGGCAGCCATCAAACGTCTGGCTGCAAAGGGCATCGGTATCATCTTCATTTCCCACCGTCTGGATGAAATCGTTCAGGTTTCTGACCGCGTTACCATCCTGCGCGACGGTGAACATGTGATCACCAAGGATACCAAAGACACCTCCGCCGCTGAGATCGCACAGTACATGGTCGGTCGCGCACTGACCCTGGATCGTGCCGAAGGCGAAAGCAAACGTAAGATCTCCGACGAAGTCATGCTGGAAGTCAAACGCCTGCGGGTCAAGATGCCCGGTGAAGAAGTCAAGGGCGTTGACATCAAAGTAAGAAAAGGTGAGATCGTTGGTATCGGCGGTCTGGCCGGCCAGGGCAAACTGGGTATCGCCAATGGTATCATGGGCGTTTATCCCTCTGCCGGTGAAGTTATCTTTGACGGCAAACCCCTGCCGCTGAACGATGCCAAAGGCGCCATCGCGTCTGGCCTCGGTTTCGTCAGCGAAGACCGCAAAGGCGTGGGCCTGCTGTTGGACAGCCCCATTGATCTGAATATCGTTTTCAATACGATGCAGACCAATAACGACTTCCTGAAGAAGATCGGCCCGCTCAGATTCCAGAAAACAAAAGAGATCCGCGAACATGCGGACAAGATGATCAAGGATCTGGATATCCGCTGCACCTCTGCTGCGCAGCTGGCCGGTGCTCTCTCCGGCGGTAACCAGCAGAAGGTCTGCGTGGCAAAGGCTCTTTCCCAGAATCCGCGCATCCTCTTGGTTTCCGAGCCCACCCGCGGCATTGATATCGGCGCGAAGAAGCTCATCCTCGACCTGCTGCTGAAGCTCTCCGAAGAACAGGGCATGACCATCGTTATGACCAGTTCTGAGCTGGCAGAGCTGCGTTCCATCTGCGACCGTATCATCATCATCTGCGAAGGTAAAGTGGCCGGCGAACTGCCGCCCACCGCTCCCGATGCCGATTTCGGTTTGATGATGTCCGGCGCCAAATTGGATTCTTAAAGGAGGGGGAAGCGCATGAATATCAAATTACTTCTTAAAAAAGCGGGTATCCCCATTATCATTGGTGCATTTCTCGTTGTCGTCCTGATCGCCGCCGGTGCCCTGGGCATCTCTGTGCAGTCCCTGCTCAGCGACTCCCTGCGTCGTGTTGGTATGAACGGTCTGCTGGTCCTGGCAATGGTTCCCGCCATTAAATCCGGTACCGGCCCCAACTTCGCTCTGCCCGTCGGTATCGTTGTTGGTCTGTTTGCTCTCGTTTGCTGCATGGAATGGGATCTGATGGGTGTTAATCTGCTGCTCGTCGCCTGCCTGCTGGCAGCCCTGTTCTGCGGCATCGTTGGTTGGGCATACGGCAAAATGCTGAACGCTGTTAAAGGTGCTGAGATGACCATCGCTACCTATGCCGGTTTCTCCGCAACCGCACTGTTCGCTATCGTATGGCTGGCTGCTCCCTTCTATAACAAGAAAATGGGTTGGATGCTGGGCAATGGTCTTCGCGAAACCATCCAGATGGACGCTTTTGATTCTGCACAGATCCTCTCCAATTTCCTGGGCTTTGAAGTTGCCGGTATCGAAGTTCCCACCGGCATGCTGCTCTTCTTCCTGCTCTGCTGCGTTTTGATGTCTCTCTTCTTCAAAACCAAGGCAGGTATCGCCATCTACGCAGGCGGCATCAACCCCCGCTTCGCTGAAGCTGCTGGTTTGAATGTTAACCGCACCCGCGTTCTGGCAAACGTCATTTCTACCATCCTGGCAGGCGTTGGTATCATCATCTACTCCCAGGGTTATGGTTATGCACAGCTCTATAACAACCCCCTGACCATGGCATTCCCGGCTGTTGCCGCTGTTCTGATCGGTGGTGCTACTGCTTCTAAAGCAAATTGTGTGAACGTTGTCATCGGCGTTTGCCTCTTCCAGACCCTGCTCACCTCTGCAACGCCGGTTATGAACAATTTGTTCACCGGTACGGATCTGTCTGAAATCATGCGAATGATCATTCAGAACGGCGTCATCCTGTACGCCCTGACTCAGGTAAAAGGAGGTAGCCGCTAATGTCTAAGGCAGATGCAAAAAAATTCAACATCGGTAAGTTCTTGACGGATAACATCGTTACCGTTATCTTCGTTGCCTTTGTTGTGGTAGGTTTCATTCTGACTACAAATGTCAGTCTTGACTTCTTCCTCACCGAATTGTCCAACCGCTTCTACCGCAATGCGTTCCTGGTCATGGCTTTGATCATCCCCGTTATTGCCGGTCTGGGCATGAACTTCGGTATTACCGTCGGCGCCAT